>WGBZ01000305.1 GCA_015494035.1 Lysobacterales bacterium
GGATAACATGAGCGTGGTCAAGGTCGGTTATCAGTGGCAGCACAACAAGGACTGGACCTTGCGCGTGGGCTACAGCAAAACCAACCAGCCCATTGGCGAAAGTGAAGTTATCTTCAATATCCTCGCCCCTGCGGTGATCGAAGACCACTTCACCGCCGGTTTCACCAAGAAACTGTCCAGCGGCAACGAACTGACTTTCGCGGCCATGTATGGCGCCGGCACCGATGTCACTGGCCCCAACCCGTTTGATCCGGGCCAGACCATCACCCTGCGCATGGATCAGTACCAGATTGGTATCAGCTACGGCATGAAATAAACCCGCTACTGGCTGACAAAACCCCGCTCCGGCGGGGTTTTTTTGTGCCCTGGGAAGGGTATAATCGCTGCACTTCATCACTCTTTTCCGCCACCTGGGTTTCCACGCCATGAGCACACCGCCCGTTCAGTTAACACCGGAATACCTGCGCAAGCACCTGATTGGTGCCGACGCGCCATTTTGCACGCCGTTCGGGCCCCGCTTGATGACTTACTGCGACTACACCGCTTCGGGCCGCACGCTGACCTTTGTGGAAAAATACCTGATGCGCCTGCAACGGCATTACGCCAACACCCACACCGAAGACGACATGACCGGTCGCTCCATGACCCGGCTGCTGCACGACGCGGAACACACCATCAAGCGGCTGGTTGGGGCCGGCGATGATGATTGCCTGATTGCCACGGGCACCGGCGCCACCGGCGCCATCAGCAAACTGCAACAAATCCTGGGCATCTACCTGCCTCCGGCCACCCGGCAGCGCATTGAGCGCTTGTGCGAAACCGACCTGGAAGCCTTGAAAGCCCAACTGCCGGTGGTGTTTATTGGTCCTTACGAACACCATTCCAACGAAATTTCCTGGCGCGACGGGCTGTGCGAAGTGGTGGAAGTGGAACTGGATGAACACGGTCACATCGACCTGAATCACCTGCAGCTTTTGCTCACCGACCCGCGCTATCAAGGCCGCCCGAAGATTGGCTCTTTTTCTGCCGCCAGCAATGTCACTGGACTCAAATCCCCGGTGCACGATATCGCCGCGCTGTTGCACAAACACGATGCCCTGGCTTTTTTTGACTACGCCGCCAGCGCCCCGTATGTGCCCATTGACATGAATCCGGCTGATGCCACGCCCGAACATAACACCCGCCTGGATGCCATTTTCATCTCGCCGCACAAGTTTATTGGCGGACCGGGTTCCAGCGGCATTTTGGTGTTCAACAACCGCCTTTACGACAAACGCCTGCCGCCTACCGTCAGTGGTGGCGGCACGGTGAGCTACGTGGCGCAGCACGAACACGACTTTCTTGAGGACATCGAGGAACGCGAAAAAGCCGGCACACCCGGCGTATTGCAGGTGTTGCGCGCCGCCTTGAGTTTCGAAATCAAGGATCGCATTGGTACCGACACCATTGAAGCCATCGAACACCAGTGGCTGCACCGGGCGTTTGACCGCTGGCAAGCCAACCCGCGCATCGAAATTCTTGGCGATCCCGACCCGGCCAGGCGGGTGGCCATTGTGTCCTTCAACGTACGCACCGCCAGCGGTAAATACCTGCACCCGCGTTTTGTCACCGTTTTGCTCAATGACCTGTTTGGCATCCAGTCACGCGCCGGTTGCTCCTGTGCCGGCCCGTATGGGCATCGCTTGCTGCACATCGACGAGGCCACCTCTACCCAGTTTCGCGCCCTTATCCGCAAGGGTTATGAAGGCATCAAACCCGGCTGGTGCCGGCTGGGGTTTCACTACGCCATGGACGAGGCGGAAGTGGACTTTGTGATTAAAGCGGTGGAATTTATCGCCGAACAAGGCGAAAACTTTTTGCCATGGTATAAATTCTGCGTCAAACAGGCCTGCTGGAAGCACATCAACGACGATGACGACTGCCCGCAACTGAAACTGGAAGACGCCTTTAGCGAAGACGACTTCTGCCCGCAGCCCCTGCCCGTGGGGGTGCGCAAACAGCTCTACAACCAATATTTTGAAGAAGCCCGGCAATGGGCCAGCCAAGCCCCGGGGCAGTGTTGCCAGCACGCCGTGGCCGAACTGGATGACAGCGAATCGGTATTTTTCGAACGGTTTGAACTGTAAGCGGCGCAAGAAAGTCCGTTTTTCTGGCCAAAGGGCCATTCTTAACCCGGTGCCGGCTTAATATATTCCCCTTGTCAAGCCGATAATCCGTTAAAATGGTCGGCTTTGCGCGCCTTGCGTGTGTTTTTTAACGCTCCCGCCCCGCGCTTTTCTTCAGCCACACCGCAACACCCATCAGGAATACCCAATGACCCAAGCCATCCGCAATATTGCCATTATCGCCCACGTTGACCATGGCAAAACCACCCTGCTCGACCAGTTACTCAAACAGTCCGGCACCCTG
The DNA here is from genome assembly GCA_015494035.1 of Lysobacterales bacterium. GTDB lineage: Bacteria > Pseudomonadota > Gammaproteobacteria > Xanthomonadales > Marinicellaceae > S144-45. The sequence goes on from WGBZ01000305.1 coordinate 2,410, forward strand.
GGTGAACGCGCCGCCGACCCCAACCGCATCATGGACTCCAACGATCTGGAAAAGGAACGTGGCATCACCATTTTGTCCAAGAACACCAGCATCACCTGGCGCGATCATCACATCAATATTGTGGACACCCCCGGCCACGCCGATTTCGGCGGTGAAGTGGAACGCGTGCTGGGCATGGTGGATTCCGTCCTGCTGCTGGTGGATGCGGTGGAAGGCCCCATGCCTCAAACCCGCTTTGTGACCCAGAAAGCCTTTGAGCTGGGCTTCAAACCCATCGTCGTCATCAACAAGATTGACCGCGATGGCGCCCGACCTGACTGGGTGATTGAAAAAACCTTCGATCTGTTCGATTCCCTGGGCGCCACCGACGAACAGCTGGATTTCCCCATTGTTTATGCCTCGGCCATTAACGGCTATGCCAGCCTCAGCGATGACGTGCGCGAAGGCGACATGACGCCTCTGTTTGAAACCATCATCGACAAGGTACCGCCGCCGGACGTGGAACCCGAAGCGCCCTTCCAGATGCAAATTTCCACCCTGGACTACAGCAACTTCGTGGGTTTGATCGGCATTGGCCGCATCAAACGCGGCACAGTCAAAACCAACACCCCGGTTACCGTCATCGACAAAGACGGCCAGGCGCGCAACGGCCGCGTGTTACAAGTCATGGGTTTTGACGGCCTCAAGCGGGTTGAAATCCCCGAAGCCAGCGCCGGCGATATCGTCGCCATTTCCGGCATCGAAAACCTGTCCATTTCGGACACCCTGTGTGACCGCGAATGCCCCGAAGCCTTGCCACCACTAACCGTTGATCGCCCCACCATTTCCATGTTTTTCAGCGTCAACGACTCGCCC
>WGBZ01000306.1 GCA_015494035.1 Lysobacterales bacterium
AGGTGGGGTTCAAGACGTTCCCAAAGGGGATCTGAAATATCATGGCGGCGATATTCGGGTTGGGACATGACGGAGACCTCCTTCTGTGCGTGACCATTCAAAGCTGCCATTATTGCATAACTTCAAACTCGTGACGACACTATCTAGGGAACCTCTGATTGAATCTGGACGAAGCAGGTTATGCCGGAAATGTTCGAGAACAAGGCGGAGTTCGCAGCGAATAGCCGGCTATTCGCAAGAGCTTCAACGCAGTTATCGGACATTTCAAGGGTGAGAAGCGAGTTCACGATTCGATCAGAGCTTCCTTAGACACCACCAAATTTATTGGTTTGGGCATTTTCCACGTTAACACCGGCGCCCAGCTTGTGCAGGCAGTGCAGGACCTCATCCAGGGTGGCCTGGTGGCGGGCCAGCACTTCGGCACGCGGCGCCATGCCTTCTTCTTCAGCCACCATCAATTCGCGCAGGTCGTATTCCCATTGCTTCAGTAGCTGTATTTTCTGGCTTTTGTCAAAGCGATCATCGGTCAGCACCGCACAGGGGCTGGCGAAAAAAAGGGCCGGATCATGAACGGCCTCGGCAAACAGATCGTGTTCAGGCATTAGAGGGCCTCCGTGTGGGGTTGTCTGGTCAACCGGTCGTCATGGGTTATCTGTTACCAGATTATTTGTATAGGGGCCGCAAGCGGGGATTTCAAGCATTCACCGGATCAGGCACCCGCATCGCCTCGGCGGGTAGCCCGGGTAGCCCCCGGCACAAAGTGGCTATGGGGCAGCTGGCCATTGAGCGCCTTGAGCAAGAAGCTGGTTTCGTCACCGTTGACTATCCGCACGCCGATGCCATGCTGCTGACATATTTCAGCCGCTTGCAGTTTGGAGGTCATGCCACCGGTGCCCAGCGGGGATTTGCGTTCATCAATGCAGTGTAGGTAATCGGCCACCCTGTCAATGCGCGGGATCAGGCGGGCCTGGGGATTTTTGTGCGGATTGCTCTCATACAATCCGGCCACGTCCGAAACCAGTATCAGTTCATCGGCTTGCAACAACGCCGCCACGTAAGCCGACAGTTTGTCATTGTCGCCAAAAACCAGTTCATCGGTGGCCACCGTGTCATTTTCGTTGACCACTGGCAGATAGCCGTTGCGCAACAGGTCATTCAAGGTGGTCTGGGTGTTGTGTCTGGCCTGAGGGTTGTTGAAATCGCGATAAGTGAGCAAACACTGGCCCGTGCGCAAGCCAAAGTCGCGAAAGATCTCGTGGTACATCTGCATCAGCAGAGGCTGCCCGATGGCCGCCATGGCCTGCTTGGAATCCAGCGCCGGCCAGCGATTGACGGCCACGAACTGACGCGCTGCGGCGATGGCACCGGAAGACACCAGCACCACTTCGCAGGGGTTGCGGCTGTTATTCTGCAAGGCCAGAATTTGCCGCGCCAGGTCTTCTATCTTGCCCCGGGAAATGCGTTCACTATTGGCGGTGAGCGTGCTGGAACCGATTTTCAGTACCAGTCGCCGTTTGTTACGCTGGCTTTGACCGCCCTGTCCGGATTCCGGCTCAATCGCGGACATGGCCATCGCCCTGAATAAACCACTTGTTGGTGACCAGCTCTGACAGGCCCAACGGCCCACGAAAATGCAGCTTTTGCGTGCTGATGGCAATTTCCGCACCCAGTCCGAACTGACCGCCATCGGTAAAACGGGTGGACGCATTGTGATACACCGCCGCACAATCCACTGCCTGCTGGAACGCTTCTGCGGCGGCTTTATCTGCCGTCACAATGCTGGCAGAATGACCACCGGAATGGCGGTTAATACGGGCCACGGCCGCATCCAGGCCGGGCACCACCCCAAGCAGAATGTTCTCGGAAAGAAATTCTTCATCCCAAAATGACTCGTCAGGCACCGGTAAGGCCGCCGGCACCAGTGCACGCACCCGCTCATCGCCATATACGCGCAAACCGGCCTGTTGCAGGCGTTTAGTCAAAGCGGCCAGTTTTTCGGGCAGGTCCGGCCAGTGCTCGTCAACGAGCACCTTGTCCAGTGCGTTGCACACGCTCAGACGCTGTTTGCCGTTCAGTGCGATGGCTGTTGCCATTTGGGCATCGGCAGCGGCATGAACATACAGGAAATTATTGCCACGGCCGCTGACCAGCACCGGGGCCGAACTGTGTTTTTTGACGAAATCAATCAGGCGGTCGCCACCACGCGGGATAACCAGATCAAAATGCGGTTGTCCGGTTTCAATCATTGCGCGGGTTTGCTCGCGATTCAAGTCCAGGTACTGCACAAAATTCGCATCCACCCCATTTTCGGCCAAGGCCTGTTGCCACAGATCCACCAGCAGCCGGTTGCTGTTGCGTGCCTCCTTGCCGCCTTTGAGCAATACCCGATTGCCGGCCTTGAAGGCAGTTACCGCCGCTTCGACGGTCACATCCGGACGCGATTCGTAAATAATGAGAATGGTGCCAAAAGGCACCTGCCTGTTTTCAATCCGCAAACCGTCTGCCCGCGTATGCTGATAAAGCCGCTTGCCTTCGGGATCGGGCAAGGCCATCACCTCTTCCACCGCGGTGGCCATACCCCGAATTTTGCCAGCATCCAGTTTCAGTCGGTCATATAAAGCGGCATCATCGGGGTTGCACTGGGCCAGATC
>WGBZ01000307.1 GCA_015494035.1 Lysobacterales bacterium
GGAAATGGCCACTACCGGTGTCTGGCGGTTCAGTGTCGACTGGCCACGCAGGGCCTCGACCGTGCTGTACCCATCCATGTTGGGCATGCGAATGTCCATCAAAATCAGATGAAACAGCCATTGATCCGCGCTGGACAGCGCCTCGGCACCGGAAGTGGCCGAAAGAATGTCATACCCGCCCTTGCGCAGGGCGGCACTGAAATACACCTGATTGATGGGGTTGTCATCCACAATCAGTACATCTTTGTGATGGCCGCGTGTTGCGCCGGTCATTCCCTGAGTCCTGTGCATGGCTGCTCCTTGTGCATGTCCTTTAAGGAGCCTCTGATTGAATCGTGACACGGCATCTTGCGGCATAAAATCATCCATTTCTGCGTTGCAAACCTTCCCAATAGCCTTGCTATTGCGTGCGGTTTGCGCCTTGAACTGAACAATTTTTCACGACAATCTGTTCGCGCCAGATTCAATCAGAGCTTCCTTAACAACATAAACGCTGAATATGATTGTTTCCGGTCTTGGGTGGCTATCTTGCTTTTTGCTTGGGCCACTTTTGGCTCAGGGAATAGTATCATGCGCTTATGCGTCCTGTGTTCTGGATTTATCTGCTCTTGATGGCCTTACCCGGGCCGCTGAAGGCACACCCGCTGCCCGCACCCGAAGCCGTGTCTGTGGCAACAGCGCCAGCGGCGTTTTCGTGGTCAGTGGGCAGTCTACAACTGCGGCAGGAAGCCCTTCACGCTGCTACAGTGCAAAGCACTGACCAGTCCGCACATTCGGCCATGGTTCTGGAATGGAGAGACTTTTCCTGGCCACAGTGGCAGCTGTTTTCCTCCCAGGGACGCCTGAGGTGTCCGGGGCAGGTGGTCATCTATCCGCGCACGCAGTGTCAGCAGGGCCACCTGCAGGCTACTGTCCGCCATGGCAGGCAAGACCTGACACTAAACTACCCGCTGCAGTGGAGCTACGACGCGCTTACTGGCCTCTGGCAAATGGCCATCGGCCAGGGTGGCGGCCAGCTGCGGCTGTCGTTTTCACCGGACAGCTCCCTGAACCTGGAAGCCCGGCGCTGGCCTGTGGGTGAACTGCTGCGTTGGGCGGGGCGGGTTCCTGAATCAGGCAAGTCGTCTCTGTCGCCGCAAGATGCCCGACTCAGTGGCCACTGGCGTGTGCCCACCAGCACAGCCAGCTGGATGCTTGGCGGGGATTTTTCGCTGGATTCTATCGATTGGGAAAGCGACGATGGTTATTTTGTGCTCGCGAATGTGGGCATGCATGGGCAGATCCACGTGCGGCAAACGCGCAGCGACCGCCGGGCCGCTGACAGGCAGGTGATTGAAATCAGCCACGGGCGGCTAGACAGCGGGGAGGCTTTGCTGGGGGATTTCTACTTTAACTTTGCCGAACAGCCGCTGTTGTTTTCCCTCAATGCTTTTCTGGGGCCAGACGGAAAGCCGGAAAAGGCGCTGCTGCACCTGGCCGTGCCGGGCGTGTTGAGTAGCGATTTCACGCTGAGTGATTTCACAGCCGGGGGGCTGCCGGAAAGCCAGTTTGTTCGCTTTCAGGTACAGGACATGGAAGCCCTTAACCGACTGTATTTAAAAGATTTTCTGGCGCTCAAGGGCTTGGCCGATGCCCGGCTGAGCGGCCAGGTATCCGGAGCACTGCGCCGCGAGCACAACCGTTGGCAAAGCGCCGATGTGTTCCTAACCCGCCTGGATGGCGAAGCGCCTGCCAGAAAGCTTCAGGCCAGCGCGCTGGTCGGTGAATTGCACTGGCGGGCCGAGGCACCGGTGCCACCTTCCAGTCTGAGCTGGGAATCGCTGCTGCTGGCCGGTTTGCCGGTCAAGGCTTCGGGCCTGGGGTTTTTCTTTGCCGGAGACAGCTTGCGCTTTCCCGATCACAGTTACCTGCCAGTGTTTGATGGCGCCTTGGTGGTGAACCACCTGTTTGTGAGCCATGTGTTTTCACCCGCCATTGATATTGATTTCAGCGGAGAAATTGAACCCGTGTCGCTGGCCCTGATCACGCAAAAACTGGGCTGGCCCGTCATGCACGGCACCATTGCCGGGAAAATACCGGGCATGCACAAGAAAGGCGAACAGATTGTGTTTGATGGCGTCATCGACGTGGCGGTTTTCGACGGTCAGCTGAAAATCAGCCACCTGGCCATGGAACGGCTGTTTGGCGTTGCGCCGGTGATTGCGGCTGATATCATTTTTGACGGCCTGAACCTGAAGCAAATCACCACCACCTTTGATTTTGGTGAAATTACCGGTCTGGTGGCCGGTGCCGTGGGTGGTCTGCGTATCACCAACTGGAAAACCGACCGCATGGATGCTGAAATTCATTCCGTCAGGCGCAAGGGCATCAAGCAGACCCTGAGCCAGAAAGCCCTGGACCGGATCAGTTCCCTGGGCGGTGTGCAGGGGGCCATTTCCCGCTCTTTTCTGCGATTTTTCAAGCGGTTCCGTTACCGCCGTCTGGGCATGCGCTGTCGCCTGCGACGTGAGGTCTGTGAAATGGGCGGTATTCGCGAGTTCAACGGTGGCTATTTGCTGGTGGAAGGTGGCGGCTTGCCGCGCGTCAATATCATCGGCTACCAGCGATTTATCGACTGGGAGGAATTTCTGGATCGGTTGCTGAACCGGAACTACACCGATGCCACGGTCAAGTAAGAGCGGCGCTGTCTTCGCGGCATTCCAACGTGTTCAGCCACTGCGGGCCGTGCTTGGCTTCGTTCAGCTACCGTTGGCAAGTCGCGTTATAATGACTGCAAATGTCTCAACCGGAGAGAACCCATGTCCACAAACGCAGCCATCAAGCCCACAACCCCCGCAAATAACCCATGGTACCGCCGTGTGCGCTGGTTGACGCTCACGGCAGCCACCGTGTTTTTTACCGCCTGCGTCACCATTAATGTCTATTTTCCGGCCGCCGAAGCGGAATCCGCTGCCGGCAAGCTGGTGGAAGAAATTATCGGGGATGAAGATGGCAATGCGCCCGACACTGAAGCCCCGCCAGAAGGTGACAACCCGCAAGGGGCCTTGTGGCAACGGATCAATCCCGTCAACTGGGTGATTCCGGTGGCCCAGGCCAAGGCCAATATTGACATTTCTTCCCCGGCCATTAACGAAATCAAGCAGCGCATGAAGCAGCGTTACGAACAATACCTGAAAAAATGGTTGGATCAGGGCGTGATCGGCTTCAATAACCAGGGATTTGTGGAAATCCTCGCTGTCAGCGGCCTGGGCCTGAAAGAACGCCAGTTGGTGAAAAAGGTCGTGGCGGATGAAAACCGTGACCGCAAGGCCCTGTACCGCGAACTGGCCGTGGCCAATGGCCACCCGGAATGGGAAGAGGAAATCCGTCAGGTTTTCGTCAAACAGTGGATTGCCAAGGCCCATAAGGGCTGGCATTACCAAAAACCCGACGGGACCTGGGCAGTCAAGGAAGCTCTGATCGAATCGTGACACGGCATCTTGCGGCGTAAAATCGTCCATTTCTGCGTTGCAAACCTTCCCAATAGCCATGCTATTGCGTGCGGCTTGCGCTTTGGGAAGCCCTGATTGAACCTGGACGAAGCAGCTTATGCCAGAAATGTTCGAGAACAAGGCGAAGTTCGCGGCCAATAGCGAGCTATTGGCAAGGACTTCAACGCAGTTATCGGACATTTATGGTGTGAGAAGCGAGTTCACGATTCAATCAGAGCTTCCCTTGAACTGAACAATTTTACACGCCAATCTGTTCGCGCCAGATTCAATCAGAACTTCCTTAAATAACGCCCCAGGCGGAAAACCCATTGAACCACGTGGCCAGTCCATTGCTGACTGGCCCTTTTTATGGCCGGGATTGAGAACCGGCCTAACCCAGCATAACGTAGTAACCTAGTAACGTAGTATGGATTGCTGGTTCCAGGAACCAGAACTAACGAATAAAAGGAAAATTTCATGGCACGACAACGCATTCGTGATCGCGAACCGGTAGAAGTGGTGATCGAGGACCTGAGCCACGATGGCCGCGGCATCGCCCGGGTGGGCAAAAAAGTGCTGTTTGTGAATGGTGCCTTGCCCGGCGAACGGGTGATTGCGCGCTACATCGGCGGCACTCGCCAGTTTGACGAGGCCCGCGCCGAAACC
>WGBZ01000308.1 GCA_015494035.1 Lysobacterales bacterium
CACCTATGTCTTGCAGGCGTTAAAAGTCGGGCAACCGGTCAAAATGGTGGTGCGTCGGGGCAAAAAACGGGTGGAACTTGAAATCACGCCCGGTTCACGTCAGTAACCCCGGGTTGTCACCGATTCGGAGGAGGCAACGCACGGCGTGAAAGTGGTCATTATCGGCAGCGGCATTGCCGGTTTGTCGGCGGCGTGGGAGCTGGGCAATCGCGGTGTACGTGATATCACCGTGCTGGATCAGTACCCACTGGCCACGCGTGCGTCATGGGCCGGAGGTGGCATCCTCTCCCCCATTTGCCCCTGGGATTACCCAGAACCAGTGCAGCGGCTGTTTCTGGACTCCTATCGCCAGTACGATGATTTCTTTGCCCGCATTCAACACGAATCCGGCATCGACCCGGAATACCTGCGCTGTGGTTTGCGCATTCAGCCGGTGGTACTGGAAAAGGCCAGAAGCTGGTGTTCCCGTCATGGCATCCGCCACGAGATTTCCGCGACAGGCAAAACGCCCGAGCTGTTTCTGCCCGATTTTGCCCAGGTCAGAAATCCCCGCCTGCTAAAAGCCATGTTGAGCTTGTTGCGCCAGCGTGGCGTGCGTTTTGTCAGTGGTGTCCGCATACAGCCACCGCCGCAGGAACACCGGTTGACGTACGTCACCGATGGCCAGCAACGCTGGCACGCGGATGCCTTTGTGGCCGCCACGGGCGCCTGGACCGCGCGCTGGCTGGGTGATTCCCGCTTGCCAACGCCAGTTAAAGGCCAGATGGTGCTGTTTGACAGTGGCAAAAGCGGTGTGCGCCCCATGCGCATCGCCGAGCGCATTTACCTGGTGCCGCGTCAGGATGGCAAGGTGCTGGCCGGCAGTACGCTGGAACCGGGTACGTGGGACAGCCTTCCAAAGCAACAGGCCATTGAAACGCTGATTGCGGAAGCCGCTGCCCTTGACAGTACCTTGACGCCCGATAGGGTGGTGGCCACCTGGGCTGGCCTGCGACCCTATCAGCCTGATGGGATTCCCCTGGTTGGCCGACACGAGCGGATAAGCAATCTTTACTTGCATTGCGGGCACTACCGGAACGGCTTTAACCTCAACCCGGCCAGCTGTCAGCGGCTGGTCGACGCCATGGAGCTGGAGCAGTCCGATTGAAACGTTCGGGTAACTGATACCGGGTCTCTGCCAAAAACTTGACCACGACAAAACCCAATCCAACTATTTTATTGCCAGTAAAGAATAACTTGTCTGGGGTGGAGCCGCAGTGACCAGGGATGATCAGGGGATAAAAGGCAAGATGGTGGCTATGGGTGGACTTGAACCACCGACCCCAGCATTATGAGTGCTGTGCTCTAACCAGCTGAGCTACATAGCCACAAGCCTTGTGAGGTGAAACCCATGCGGTGAACACCGTCATGAGGGCGTGCATTTTCCTGCTGTTTGCCATTTTTGTCAAGTTTATTGGCTGTTTTCCGGTGGCAAAAAGCCTTTGCCTCAACGTGGCAGGTTTACTAACAGCAGTAAGGGCTTCCTTTTTGATCGCTCAAAGACTCAGGTATGACTCGCTAGAAATGAAGCTTAAGGTTCACAGCGTAGTGGTTGATGTCCAGGTTCCCCCTTGATGTGTCAACCCGGTATAGGTCCCAACTGCCACCGACAGAAAAGGTTTGGTTCAGCCGATAAGCCACCGCGATGCCGCTGAAGAGCTTTGTTTGCCTTTCCTGGCCATGGAGCGGGTTCTCGCCGCCGAGGATAAACTCTTCCACAGACAGACTGGACAGCCCCACGCGACCGGCAATCCGCAGGTGTTCATTCACGGGGATGGTGAAAACCGGTGCCAAGGCCAGCCCTTTGGCGTTGATCTTCATTTTATTGGGTTGAAGGGAGATTACGTCCGGTGGTATCTGGAAGAATTCACCGCGGGTCTCTCCCAGGTCCACATAGCGTGTCTCGAGGGAAACCCAGGACTTGATGTTTCGTTGCAGTGAAATGAAATAGGCGTTGTCGTTGTAATCGTAAAGATCGAAATACGTGAGCTCATGACTGGCCGTGCCGGCGCCAATACCGAACGTCCAGAGTTTGTCTTTTTGAGTGCCGATGTGGGTTTGGCACTGTCCCGCCACAGAGAAAATCAGGGCAAAAACCGCCAGTGAGATTTTTTTCATGAGTATGCCTCGTTGTGTGACTGTCTCTTATACACATCTCCGAGCCC
>WGBZ01000309.1 GCA_015494035.1 Lysobacterales bacterium
GCGCCGGTGCTGATTAGCTCCAGACGCCGGGCCGTGTGGTTGGGCATCAACCTGGTAACGGCCTTACTCGCGGCCTGGGCCATCGGCTTTTTTGAAGACACGCTGCAGAAAGTGGTGGCCCTGGCCGTGCTGATGCCCATTGTGGCCTCCATGGGCGGCATTGCCGGTTCGCAAACCCTGACCCTGATGATTCGCGGCATGGCCACCGGCCAGATTGGTGTGGGCAATGCCAAATACCTGTTCACGCGCGAAATGCTGATTGGCCTGCTCAACTCCCTGCTGTGGGCGGCCGTCCTTTCTGTCATCACCTGGCTGTGGTTTGACGACATCCGCATCGGCATGGTGATTGCCCTGGCGCTGGTGGTCAACCTGGTGGCCGGAGCACTGGCCGGGGTGCTGATTCCCCTGATTTTGCGCCGCTTGTCCATTGATCCGGCCATCGCCGGTGGCGTGGTGCTGACCACCGTCACGGACCTGGTGGGCTACGTGTCCTTCCTGGGCTTTGGCACCTGGTTTCTGCTCGGCCAGTCCTGAGCCGCCACCCCCTGCCGACTTGAGAACAGCCGCTTTATTACTGTATTTGCCACCGCGCTGACTTGAAAATCACCACCGGCTGGGCGTATGCTTAAATGGCCTACCCACCGGAGAGTGTCATGCCTCAGGTCAGAAGCCACACCAAGCCGCCCCGTGAAGAACACGGCCTGTGGGCGCGCTATGTGCTCGATTTGCTGGAAAGGGTCGACATCCGCCCCCACGGCCGCCGACCCTGGGACTGGCAAGTGCACGACCCGCGACTGTACCGGCAGATCGTCTTGCGCGGCAACCTGGGCCTGGGCGAGGCCTATATGAATGGCTGGTTTGACTGCCAGCACCTGGATCAGTCCCTGGATCGGATTCTGCGCGCCAAACTCGATGAGAACACCTGTGTTCCGCCACTGATTTTCAACCTGCGCAACCGCCTTTTCAACCTGCAAACCCGGCAACGGGCCTGGCAGGTGGGCCGGCAGCATTACGACATCGGCAATGACTTGTACCGCCACATGCTGGATGAGCGCATGATCTATTCCTGCGGCTACTGGAAAAACGCCAGCAGCCTGGACCAGGCCCAGATCAACAAACTGCAACTGGTGGGTGACAAGCTGAACCTGAAACCGGGCATGCGGGTGCTGGATATTGGTTGCGGCTGGGGTGGCGCGGCCGCGTTTTTGGCCGAGCGCTACGGCGTTAACGTGGACGGCGTCACCATTTCCCGGCAACAACACGAATGGGCCAGCCAGCAGCACAAAAGCCCGCAATTGCGCTTCCGGCTGATGGACTACCGCGACATCAGCGGCCAATACGACGCCATTTATTCCATTGGCATGTTCGAACACGTGGGCCCGAAAAACTACCGCGCCTACTTCCACAAGGTCAAATCCCTGCTCAAACCCGCAGGCGCCTTTCTGCTGCACAGCATCGGCAAGGCTTCTCCCATTCTGGCTGCCGACCCGTGGATCAGCCGCTATATTTTTCCCAACGGCATGATACCCACCCAGGCTGCGCTGGTGAATGGGCTAAAGGATTCTTTCCGCATCGAAGACTGGCATAATTTTGGCCCGGATTATGACCGCACCCTGATGCACTGGCATGAAAACGTGGAACAGGCGCGTTGGCAACTGCCGCGCCAGTACGATCGCCGGTTTTTCCGCATGTGGCGGTATTACCTGCTGTCCTCGGCGGCGTCTTTCCGCGCCCGCAAGCTGGAACTGTGGCAACTGTTGCTGACCCACGGAGACGACAGTCCGCAACAACCGGCCCACACCCGAGCCGGCTGACCTGTTAATTCTGGAAATCCAGCCTAAAAAACCAGCTGCGCGCCGGGTTTGTGAGGCAGCACATCAAAGGCCACGATGCAACGGTCCTGGGCCGAAACAAAGGGGTGCACATAATGCACATACCAGGGCGGAAACAGCACCAGCTTGCCAGCGGCCGGCTCCAGGCGGCGGCTGAAAGGAAAGCCGTGGTGCCAGGATTCGGGAATCGGGTTGATAAACTCGATATTGCCTGCCGGTGGCTCGATATCATCCGGGTACTGAACGTAATAGCAGCCGCTGGCAATGGTGCCGTGGCTGGGGTGGCAATGCGGTGCCTGCCAGTTGCCGGTTTGCAACAAATTGGACCAGGCATTAATCCATGGATCCATCTGTGCGCCGGCTTCCTGGCCAAAATGATGGCCCAGATAGGTTCGCACCGCCGGGTAGATCACGTCATTTTTCAACTGTTGCACCGCCGGGTGCTGAAGGTCAAGAAAATTCAAGCGGGTGGCTGTCTGGAAACCGCCCTTGGTAGACACCGTGTTGCGGTTCACTTCGTTTTCATCGCTGTCGCGGTACTTGTCCGCCAGAGCACGCACCAGGGCCAGAATGGCCGCATTCATGGCCTCCAGGCCGTCGTGATCGCGCTGCATGACGGTGGTGGGCACATGCACTTCTATGTGGTCTTTATGGGCCATGCTTGTCCTCTCTTTTAGTACCATTTATTTACCCGGTAAACTATCACAGGCCGGTGCTTTTGCCCAGTATCAGGCCCGCCCTGGCGCTGGCACTGATGACCGGCTCAATGCTATGATGCCTCCATCGTTGACGAACAGGAGTGTGTCCCATGGGTTTTTTCACTGTCATTACACTGGCCGTGCTGGCCGTCCTGGTGCTTTCCAGGGAACTACAGGAAAAATGGCCCCAAAGCCGTGAGCTGGTTAACTGGTTGCAAGGGTCGCGTGACTGGATTGGCGTTGTCTCGCTGGTTCTTGGCCTGATTCAGACCATTCGCGTGCTGACGCGACTGAAGTACTTTGGTTACGCCCCGGGAATTTTTCTCATCTGGCTGGCCAGCGCCGTGGTGACAGCGGCCTTGGGCCTGCTGCTGGGGCAAAACCTGTTACGGCAGTTCGCGGCCAGCAACCCGAAGGCGGTGGACATGATCAACAAGCTGGTGGACCGCTTGGCACCGCAGCAGAAAAACCTCGGCTATGCCGCGGCCATTCTGGCGGTGCTGATGCTATTGATGCTTGTTTTTTAATTGGCCAACAGGCCTGTTCAGCCAACCCTCCACGACCCCCACCGACTTTGGGCTGGCTGACTGCGCCAAATAAAAATGAGAGCATTCACCACCCGATGAACCCGAACAGTTCTCCCACTGGCCCGGAGCCAGGCTCGCAACAAAACCAGACACCGGCTCGTGACGATTTATCGGTCTATGAACCCGAACAACTGGCCAGTCTGGGCCAGCGACTGGCCGGTGCCTTCATTGACGGCTTTCTGCAACTGGCCACGGCTGTGCCCATTCTGAGCCAGACGGTGCTGGCTGGCATCACCAGTCCGGCGGAGATCACCACCGCCATCATTATTCAGGCCAACCTGATTCACTTGACCGTTTACCTGGGGCTGCACGGTTACCTGTTGCACAAAAATGGGCAGACGGTTGGCAAGTTGCTTGCCGGCAGCAAAATCCGCTTTGTGGATGGCCGCAAGCCGTCCCTGTTGCACATTCTGGTTATGCGCACCTTTGTGCCGGGGTTGTTGGGAATGGTGCCGCGTGTTGGCCTGTGGCTGGTAACAGCCGGCACGGCCCTGATTCTGCGACCGGATCGACGCGCCTTGCACGACCACATCGCAGGCACCGTGGTGGTCAAGGCCGACACGCCAGACCCGGCCACTACCTGACCACTGAACAGTATTATTCCGTTGGCCAGTGTTCCAGCGTCTTCACAAAGTGACTCAAAAAGCGGTTGGTGTGCCAGGCATCCAGCGCGCGGTGATCGATGGTCAGGCTGACATAACACATGGGCTTGATGGCGATCACGTCCTGGCCATTGAGTTCTTCTGCTACCACCCGTTTTTCCATTTTGCCAATGCCCAGAATGGCCGACTGCGGCTGATTGATAATAATTGGTGTGGCCACCAATGAGCCGCTGACGCCGTGATTGGAAATGGTCAGGGTGCCGCCTTGCATGTCGGCCTGAGTCAGCTTCCCTGACCGGGCTTTTTCCGTTAGCAGAGTCAAGTCCCTGGCAATGCCAAACAGGTCTTTTTGCTCACAATGGCGGATCACCGGCACCACCAGCCCGTCATCGCCCAAGGCGGTGCCCACACCAATGCTCACCCAGGGGAAAATTTCCAGGTGATCGACATGGAAGCGGCTGTTGACCTCCGGCACGGCCTGTGCGGCACGCGCGGCAGCGGCCACAAAATAGGCCGTGAAGGTAAGCTTGACGCCCTGTCTGGCAAAGGCTTCCTTGTGCTGTTTGCGGTGCGCGATGAGAGCGCTCATGTCCAGATTGAAAACCGAGGTCACATGCGGCGCGGTATGCAGCAGGCTTTCGACCATGTGTTCGGCGATTTTCTGCCGCATCAGGCTGTGTGGTTTGATGATCGGTTCAGCACTGGCGCCGTCAACTGAATTGGCTGCGGTGAGCGTGCCGGAGTACAGACTCGATGTGGCGGGCAGGTTTTGGGAGGAAGTCACCGTTTTTACCGGTGAGTTGTCGAGAAAATGGCGCAGATCGCGCGCGGTCAGGCGGCCGCCCTTGCCAGTGCCTTGCAGCTGGCCGGCGAGCTGTTTGGGGTCCAGTTGGTGGGTTTGCAATAAACGCCGGACTGCCGGGGAAAAAGGGAGAGAAAAAAAACCGGCAGTCGTATCGGCTGAGGCTAAAGAGGAGTCCTGTAGTTTGCTTTCAGCGCCGGCAGGAGAGGGTTTCCGGGGCTGGGAGTCGCTTGCGTCCTCTTTGGTGCTTTCACTGGGCTTTGACCGGGCTTGCGGCGCAATGGTTCCCAAAATTTTTCCCGGCAGCACGTCCTCGCCACTGTGGACGTGAATGTCGCGCAACACGCCATCGGCCGGCGCCACCACTTCCATCATCACCTTGTCAGTTTCCAGCTCAATCAGGGGTTCGTCCTTGCGCACAAAATCGCCCACCTGCTTGAGCCACTGGCTCAGCACCGCGCGCGTGCCTTCCTGCTGGTCTTCGCTCAGGGAAACGGGAATCGGGTCGGTCATAGGGCATCCAGGGCCATGATGGCCTGTTTGATTTTATCCACCGTGGGCAAGGCCGCCTCCATCAAACCTGGTTCGTGCGGGTTGGCAATGTCTGGCATGGTCAGCCGTTCAATGGGGGCGTCCAGATCAAAAAACGCCTCTTTGGCCAGCACCGCGGCAATTTCCGCGCCAAAGCCTGCCGACAGGTTATCCTCGTGCACGATCAGGCAACGGTTGGTTTTGGCCACCGATTCGGACACCATGGCCTTGTCCCAGGGGCGCAAGGTCCGCAGGTCTATGAGATCCACGGCAATGCCGGACTCTTCCACGGCTTGCTGGGCACGGCCCACCAGACCGCCCCAGGTCACCAGCGTCAGGCGGTCGCCCTGGGTGATTTTTCGCCCCCGGCCAAAAGGAATCATGTACTGGTCGCCCGGATAAGGCCGCCTGGCCCAAATATCATCCAGCATGCGCCGGTGTTCGAAGAAAATGGTCGGGTTGTTATCGCGCAAGGCAAAACGCAGCAAGCCGGCGGCGTCTTCGGCATTGGAAGGCATGGCCACCTGCCAGCCGATGGCATGCACCCATTTGACTTCGGCACACTGGCTGTGCCACGGGTCGCCACAGTGGAAATAGCCACCGGCCATGCGCACCACCATGGGGGCCGCAAAGCGGTTCTTGGTGCGCCAGCGCAGAGTGCCAATGTCATTCAGCTGTTCCTCGGCCGGGTCGGCGTACTTGCGGAACTGGATTTCGGGCACCGGCAGCAAACCGGCCAATGCCATGCCCAGCGAGCGGCCAATAATGCCTTCTTCGGACAGGCTGGTGTCGAACACGCGATGGCTGCCGTGTTTTTCCTGCAGGCCCAGGGTTACGGCATGCACGCCGCCCTTGGCACCCACGTCTTCACCAAACACCAGCATCTTTGGATTGTGTTGCAGCTCAAAATCCAGCACCTTGCGAATCGCCGTGACCATATTGACCCGGCCCGGTTCGGCAATCACCTCTTCCGAGGCCGGCGGCAGGTCCTGCTTGCGGGCTTGAGTTCCGCCTTGTTGTTGCCAAATCGGCTGACCGTGCTCATCCTTTTCGGCAAACACAAAGCGGGTTACGTCACGGGTGTCCGGACAGGATTGGGCATCCACTTCCACAAAGGCTTTTTGCACAGCTTCACTGGCCTGTTGCGCCAGTTGCTGCCAGCCTTTTTCGCTCATCAAACCATGACCAAGCAGGTATTTCTTGAGCTTGGGCAAAGGGTCGTGGCGTTTTTCGAACGCGATGCGATCGGGTGTTTTATAGGTTTGGGTGTCTTGTGCCGAGTGGCCGTTCAGCCGTGGCACGGTCAGGCGCAACAAGGCCGGTTTGCGCTGTTGACGCACAAAGTCGGTGGCTTTTTCTATCAGCTCGGCGGCCTCAGCCGGTTTGGTGCCATCGCCGGAAAAAATCTCGAGGTTGGCAAAACCCTGCAGATTTTTTGCGATATTTCCACCGGGAGTCTGAAAGGACGAAGGCACGGAGATGCCATAGCCGTTGTCCTCGATATAGAACAGCATAGGCAAGTCCTGGGTGGTCGCCAGGGTCAGGGCCGACCAGAATCCGTTGGCGGCCACCGAACCGTCACCACCCAACACCACACCAATGGCCTGTTGCCAGTCCGGGTTCTTGAGGTGACCGGCGTGGTATTCCACCGCCTGGGCCCAACCGGCCACCGGCGTGTACTGGGCACCCACGCCACCGGACATGGGCAACACCGTGGCGTGATCTGTGCCGCCGGGCCAGTTGAAAACCACACCAATGTCACGCCCGTCGGAAAAGCCGCCTTCTTTCATCATGGTGGCCTGCAGGGCCTGCTTGACCGGCAACCCCAGTGACAGCAGCAATGGCCGGGAGCGGTAATAGCCAGATACGGCGTCCTTGGGGTCGGTCAGCCGCTGACCAAGCAAGATCTGTGCCAGGTCGTGACCACGGGCCGAAAACTGGTAGAGGACTTTCTTGCGTTTGACCAGGTCGTATTCTTCGAAATCATCCAGCGCCCGCGACAGTAACAAGGTGTAAGCCACCCGTTGCCAGTCTGGCGTGGTGTTAGGGGGGTGTTGCTGAGCTGTTTGCATGCGCGATACTGCCCTTTGAGTTTTGCCATCAAGTATGCCTGAATGATGAAGAAATGGGCTTTCCAATTGTTGCTGGTTTAGACCCTCATCAGAAAGGATATTTCACATTCTGGTAGACATGGGGTATATTCTGCCTTATGGATACCTTTGACCGCAAAATCCTTATGCTCTTGCAGAAAAATGGCCGGCTCACCAACAAGGAACTGGCCGAGGCCGTACTGCTGTCGCCTTCGCCCTGCTGGCGCCGCGTACAGGCGCTGGAAAAATCCGGCATTATCCAGGGCTATCGGGCAGTATTGGATCAGGCCAGTCTGGGGCTGACCATCACGGCTTTTGCTCACATCACGCTGGACAACCACCATTCCGACACAGTCGCCGCCTTTGATCGCGCCATCCTGCACTGGCCAGAAGTCCTGGAGTGCCACGCCACCAGTGGCGACCACGACTACTTGCTGAAAATCGTCACCCGCGACATGCCTGCCTACAACCGCTTTGTGTCAGACAAGCTGCTGAAGTTGCCGGCCATCCGGGCCATCAATTCCAGTTTTTCGCTCAACTGCAAAAAAAACACCACCAACCTGCCCCTTGACGGGGAC
>WGBZ01000310.1 GCA_015494035.1 Lysobacterales bacterium
AAAAAGAACGGGGCATTTCAGTCACCTCTTCAGTCATGCAGTTTCCCTACAAGGGCACCATCATGAACCTGCTGGACACGCCCGGTCACGCCGACTTTTCCGAAGACACCTACCGCACCTTGACCGCTGTGGACTCAGCTTTGATGGTGATTGACTGCGCCAAGGGCGTGGAAGAACGCACCATTAAGCTGATGGAAGTTTGCCGGCTGCGCACCACACCCATCTTCACCTTTATCAACAAGCTCGACCGTGAAGGTAAAGACCCCATTGAATTACTGGACGAAGTGGAAGAGGTACTGAAAATCCGCTGTGCGCCCATTACCTGGCCCATTGGCATGGGCAAGCGACTCAAGGGCGTTTACCATTTCCTGCGCGATGAAATCCTGCTGTATGAATCGGGCAAAAACTACGAAACCCAGCAAGCCACCGTTATCAAGGGATTGGACAATCCGGAGCTGGAACAGACTCTGGGCGCTGACAGTGCCGCTGAAATCCGCGACGAAGTGGAGCTGGTGCAAGGCGCCAGCCACGCCTTTGACAAGGACGCGTACCTGAACGGTGAACTGACACCTGTGTTTTTCGGTTCGGCCATCAACAATTTCGGTGTCGAACCGTTACTGGATGCCTTTTCCGAGCACGCCCCGCCACCCCAGCCGCGTGACACCACCACCCGCACAGTCAAGCCGGAAGAACCAGCCTGCACCGGATTTGTGTTCAAGATCCAGGCCAATATGGACCCCAAACACCGCGACCGCATCGCCTTCATGCGCATCTGTTCCGGGACATTCCGGCAAGGCATGAAACTGAAAAACACCCGATTGGGGAAAGAGATCAAAATTCCCGACGCCCTCACCTTTTTGGCCTCACAACGGGAACACGTGGACACTGCCTATCCGGGTGACATTATCGGCATTCACAACCACGGCACCATCAGTATTGGCGACACGTTCACCGAAGGGGAAGACTTGCGGTTTACCGGCATTCCCAGCTTTGCACCGGAACTGTTTCGCCGTGCCCGGCTGAAAGACCCGTTAAAACTCAAGCAGTTACACAAGGGACTGGAACAACTGTCCGAAGAAGGCGCCACACAGTTTTTCCGCCCCTTGATGAGCAACGACCTGATTCTCGGCGCCGTGGGCGTGTTGCAGTTCGACGTGGTGGCCCACCGCCTGAAAAGTGAATACGGGGTGGATGCCATTTTTGAAAACATCCCCATTGCCACCGCTCGCTGGGTTGACGCAGAAGACCCCAAGGCACTGGAACAATTCCGTAACAAGGCCATACAGAACCTGGCGCTGGATGCCCATGGCCACCTGGTTTACCTGGCTCCCACCTACGCCAACCTGCGCCTGACCGAAGAACGATTCCCGGACATCCGCTTTCACAAAACCACCGAAACCCTGGCTGTCAACCCACAAAAACGCAAAGCCTGAGCCGGAACATGCGTAATCTGACAGCGCAGTGAGAAACGGAAACCCGTGGCCAGCGACAGGCCATGACTGAGTGAATTGAGGGCCCACTTAATAGCAACCAGACACAAGACAGGGAAACGGTCAATGCCGTTTCCCTGTCTTGTGAACTGAGAGGGGGAGAGTCCTGCTCTGAAAATACGCTCAAACCAGCCTTGTCACCTGGGAGCACCTGGCATTCCGCTAAAAGCTGGTACACCGGCCAAGAACCAAGAAACAGAACTCGTCACTGTTCTAGCCTTGACCGGTTGTGGCTTGTTCTTGGAGAACTGTTTTACAAGCCTCCAGGACCACAGTCGTTTTTCAGAAAATCCAGCACTTCCCGGTACAGGGTTTCGTGATGGCGCGGGTACCAGGGCATCTGGTGAGGCATGTCTTTGATAATCTTCAAGCGCGCCGGAACTTTTGTTTTGACTTTCTTGTAAAAGTCCTTGGCGTGCCATGCGGGCGTGCGCACATCCCTGTCTCCAACAACCAGCAACACGGGAATCCCCGCCTTGTCAGTATTTTTCATGGGGTCCATGCCGTTGACAGTACGCCCCTGGAGTATTCGCTGCAGGCGATTGCTGCTCCAGGCATTCCCGATTTTGGCCAGGTTGGTCACGGGCGCACCTGCAACAGCACATTGATAAGGGCTGTTTGGCCGAACGGTAGCCGCAGCCGCAGCAAACCCACCGTACGAATAGCCAAAGATGGCCAATCGGTTTTTGTCCGCAATGCCTTGTTCCACCAGCCACTGCGCACCATCATCCAGATCATCCTGCATGGCCTTGCCCCATTGTTGGTCTCCCGCTAACCAGAGTTTTCTACCTAGACCGCTGGAACCCCTGTACTGGGGACGCAAGACCGCGTAGCCGCGGGAAGTCAAAAGGGGCACAAAGCCGGAGCCGTCCCAACCCATAAAATCGCGCGCCCAGGGACCGCCATGAGGCAGAACAATGGCCGGGATGGGGCCGTCTTCTTTTTTCCAGCCCGCTGGCAAGTCCAGTATGGCCGGAATTTTCATGCCATCACGTGCGGTGTAAATCACCCAACGTTGCTGCCCCAGATCCTTGGGATCAATATCCGGCCGCTGACTGCCGAGTTTCTTGACTTCTTTTCTGTTGGACAACAGATAATACGTTGGCGGGTGCTGGGCGCTTTCGGTCATAAACAGAACCCGGGACAAATCATTGTTGTAACCGGTAATGTGAACATTCTTGCCTGCATAGGCCTGCTTCAGGCCTTCATGGATGGACCGCATTTCCGGATCAACATAAATGGTCTCAACCTTCGGCCCCGCCACTGTGAACCCTAATAGCCGGTTGAAATTGGAGGGCTGACTGCCGAATATCAGGCGGGCAATGTCATATTTTGGGTGGCCGACCAAGGGTTCCTTGTCGAATTGACGGGTTTTCGGGTCATACATCCATGCCTTCACCGTGTCCGAGAACTGGTTGCTGAGCACATAGTATTTGCCGGTTTTTTCATCATGGCCCACCACCGAGACAGTGTAGCGATCACCGAGTTTGGTTGTGAGCTTGTCATGAACTTCAAATTCACCGGTTTTGGGGTCCCGAATTAAGACCTTTTGTTCAAAGTCGCCGCCAGCAACAGGTTCAATGGTCACGCGCGTGAGTACCTTGCCGTCGCGCGGATCAAAAAGTCCAGGAGCTGCCTTGCGGTTTTCCTTAATCAGGAAAGTGGATTTACCCGTTTTCAGGTTGTACAGGAAATAATCCGCCGAGCCAGTTATTCCGGTCACTTTACGGATAATGACATGTTCCGGATCCAGTGGCAAATTGCTGACCAGGCTGGCGCTCCCGGCAATATCCAGACAATGGCGCATTCGCTCGCCCATGCCAGTCTTGTTCACACCCTCGGCAAAGGCTTCGGTAAACTGCTTGTGGTTGGCGTCAGTCAGGTAGTTTTTAAAGACGAACGTTTTTGTGGAGCCACTGAAGTTTCCTTCGCCACAACCTGCCAGGGGGCCGGTCCACTCCTGCCGCCCTGTGACCAGCAATTTGCCGGCTTTTAGTGCATTCGCCGCAATAAATTTCATTCGCTTGCCACTTGGAGTAATCACAGGACCCTTGGACATATTGTCCAGGTCCCAGGTTGCCAGGGCGGTTTCCCTGAAATTACTGCCAGGGGCAGCGACCAGCGCAACCAGATGCTTGCCATCGGCACTCATGGAAACCGAGTCGATGACCGGCACATGGGACAATGATTCAACCGGTATGGGTTTAGCGATAACCTGTGCAGTCAGGAAAAGACAGGACAACAAAAAAACGGAGAGGAAACGGAAAGTAGTCATATAACATTCTCCAGGGCATAAACGTCCCATTGAAATAAAAAAGCTGGTGGTACCTGAGGCACCACCAGCTTTGAGTGTTAATCATGATGCCGTTTTAGAAACGGTAATTAAAACGCATGAAGTAAGTACGGCCTAACAGGTCATACTGGGTGGCGGCAATGGGGACATTACCGCGACGTGCGGCCACACCACTGGACACAATATCCGGCTCGGCATCAAGCAGGTTCTTGATTCCGAACAATACGTCCCACTTGCTTTGTTGGTAAAGCACGGAAACATTGTGATAGACCGCTGAATCCATATAAATATCCCGGTAGGCCGGTGAAAAACCGAAGTAACTGGTTTCGGCGTCCACAAAGGGCGAATTGTCGGTACTGGAAATGTATTGCCAATAGTAGTTGAACTTCCAGTCAGCGCGGCTGAAGCTGGTGCGTAAATTGGCCACCACCTTTGGACTGCCGATGGTCCCTACATTGTCAACCGTGTCAAAACCCTGCACCTGATCAGGATCAAACAGGCGCTGGACATTTTCAAGGTTCCAGGTAGTTTGCAACTCCGTTTCCAGACGCCCGACATCCAGGTTATGGTGCCATAACAGGTTCAGATCAACTCCACGATACTTTTGCTTGTTAATGTTAATAAATGTATCGGTGACTGTCAGAATCTGGTTCGGGAACTGTGGATCGTCCCCTGGCGCCCGGGTAAACAGGTCACAGAAAGCATTGGGGAAATTTTCTGAGTTGTAGCAACCGGCAAGGATCGCACCGGGACCCAGTTGTGAGATCTGATTATTGACTTCGATGTCGATGTAGTCAATCGCCACACTCAGGTCGGTAAACTCCGGTGTCCACACCAAACCAAAAGTAAAGGCTTTGGAGGTTTCTGGCTCCAGATTGTCGGCACCGCCCCCGGAAATGACTGTTGCCGATGAGGTTGGGCCAGTGGGATAGTCCGGCGGAATGCCCTCTGCGGCGCAATTCTCGCGAATACGATCGTTGGTGCTTTCTCCCCAGTTGATGCAGGGGTCAATGGACAATTGTCCAACAAAGGAGGTTTCATTGCCCAGAAACAGTTCAAACAGAGCTGGCGCACGATACGAGGTTCCGGCAGTTGAACGGAACATGAAAGTTGGAGTGACCCGCCATGCCATGCCTGCTTTCCAAACGGTATCACTGCCACCGACCTTATAGTCAAAGGCTCGTGCAGAAAGACTCAAAGTCAACTCTTCAACCGCTGGCAAACCGGCCAGCAAGGGAATTTCCGCCTCGGCAAAGATTTCGGCAACCTCGTTGGTTCCCTTGGTAACCAGGGCAGAGCTTTCACCCCAAAGGTCACCACTTCTGGAGGCCTCACTGGGTTGGTCATCAATGCTGAAACGGCGATATTCAACCCCGGCTGCCATTGCCAGTGTGCCTGCTGGCAGCTCGGTCACGTCACCGGAAAAGATGGCATTGACCTGGAACTGATCGTAAACCGTATTGCCTGTGTGATTGATGCCCACGGCATCGATCAGGGTAGCCATATCTTCGCCACTGAGAATGCCCGGTGAAAAATAATCCACCAACGGTGCATGAGCCTGCCCGCCTGGGAGTGAAACGTCAGCTGAGCGGGAGGCTGAAATGGAATTGCGCGAATAATTGCCATCGGAATAGGAGTAAGAGCCGGTCACACGCCAGTTCCAGTATTTTTCTGTAGGCAAAACGCCTTCAAGCCCAGTGGAAAAATAGTAAAAGTCTACGTCCACCTCGGTGTTGGAGGGATACGGCATAACGGGTATGGAAGCGATCAAGCCGTTAAAGTATTCTGGATCGTCCTCGTAAGGGCGGAAGAAGGCACTGCCGATAAGCGGAAAGAATTGACGCCAGTTCTTGGCTGTGGTTTTGCGGTTGCTGTAAAGGAAATCCGCGTCCCAGTCGGAGCCACCAAACGCATCCAGATTATAATCAAAGGTGGCATAAACGTTTAAACGTTCCTGTTTATTGATGGCGTACTCGGATTGGGTAAATTCACCCGTGAGCACGTCGTTGTAAAACGCCACCCCTCCTTCATCATCATAACGGCCATTTTCCCGTGGGCGGTAACCGGGAATTGGCCCAATGGTGGTGCCGTCCCAGGAGGGAACCAGGCGAGTGCCTTCGACCAGATCAAGTATGGTGTTGTAGTACAGGTTTTGACAACCGGAAAGCCTTGTGCCTGCGGTAATCGAGCGGTCTTCCCGATC
This sequence comes from Lysobacterales bacterium, assembly GCA_015494035.1. Lineage (GTDB taxonomy): Bacteria > Pseudomonadota > Gammaproteobacteria > Xanthomonadales > Marinicellaceae > S144-45. Next base: position 5,987 of record WGBZ01000310.1, read on the forward strand.
AATATTATTTCCCTGCGCATCTGTGTAAAGGTCACGCGGACAGGACAAGAAATCACGCTCACCAATTTTCAGTGGCTCACGATATTGCCACTGGGCCGCTATCGTGGCATTACCCTTGTCAAAGTTCCACCCGTTAATAAAGCCAAGGCGATACATTTCACCGCCTCCAGCTTCTGGCAACTCGGTTAAGGCATTGACTTCAAAACCGTCCACTTGGCGACGGGTGATGATATTGGCCACACCGGCGACCGCATCGGAACCATAAATGGATGAGCTGCCATCCAGAACCAGTTCGACGCGTTGAACAGCGATTTCAGGCAAGGTCGCCAGATCCAGCGACTGGGTTTGTCCACGAACACCACTGCCCCCTGTACGGCGGCCATTGAGCAAGACCAATGTGCGCGTTGCACCCAGGCCGCGCAGATCCAAAGTCTGAACACCGGTACCGCCCTGGATTACAAAACCGTTAAACTGGTTATTGAGCTGTGTTGTGCCTGCTGCTACGGTACTGCCCTGCAGGATATCAGCCATTTCCAGCTGACCGACCTGAGCCTGTGTGTCAGCGTTAATAATCTGAACCGGAGAGGTTGAAACAAAATCTTCGCGCTTGATCAACGAACCGGTGACTTCAACACGTCCCAGATCAACACTTTTGTTTTGCTCCTGGCTGCTTTCATTTTTTTTCTTATCTTTGTCTTCTTTGTCTTTTTTTTCTTTTCTTGCAGCTTCTGCCTCGTTCTTTGTGGCCACGTCAGATTGATTGCCGCTGTTAGCAGATTGCGAATTATCCTGTGCTCCGGCCTGGGCAGAAAGCACTGATAATGAGGCGACCAGCAGAACGACCTTCCAACGTGAGGGCGACTCTTGCATGTCTTGAGTTTTCATAAGGTTCTCTCCAGTTAAAACCAGCCAAATATCTGTCAGTGAAATTAATGCAGAACCATCAGCAGCAACCAATGGTCAAAAAGCATCCTGATCCAGCAGTTTGTTAACAAGTCGTTAACAACCCGCCTAGTTTTTCAGTTTATAACGAATTGCCCCCCCTATGTCAACTTTATATAACCGACCTGCCATCGACAAAACAGCTATGAATAGACCAGCCTCTCAACACAGGGAAGAAACAGGTCATTCGTCCTCTTCGTTAGTCGTTGCCTGGAAAATCGTTTATGCAACGACCACCCACATTCCCTCAGTTCACTGATACAACCGGCAAAAACGCAAGCACTAACAGATTCCTTTACTTGCTCGTCAGGCCACAAGCACGGTGTGCGCCAACAGCGCTCCGATGGCCGCGCCCAACAAAAACAGCAGACAAACAAAACCTACCAGCCAGGCCAGAAAACGCACCGGCACAGGGTTGGGGCCAGTGTGTATCAGTGCGTGCACTATGCGGCTGACCACAAACCCCCAGGCAAACCAGAGGGTTAACAGGCCAACGGCATTCAACAGGTACAGTATCACCGCCAGCACATAGAAAAGCACCGGTAGCTGAAATTGGTTGCGAATGTTGTTATTGATTTTCTGCACACTCACGGGCCAGGCATTCTCGTGCAATGGGCTACGGGCCCGGTCCACGGTGCCAGCCTTGATGGCCTGGCTCTTGGCCACAGCCAGGGCAAAAAACATGGCCACAGTCAGCAGCATTTGCACCAATACCGGCAGAAAAATCAGCTTTTGTTCGATCCCCATTTAGTGTTCTCCTCAGCGTCTTAAAAAATGATTCGATGCTGGTCTGTCAGGCCAGCCTGTTGTTGTGGGCTAATACGCTTGACAAGCACTTCTATAACGGAGATTACCACAACCACCCGCAATACGTTTAATAGTACAAACACCAACCTCAAGAATCAGCCAGGAATCACAATGCGAGCTTTAGGGAGGCTCTGATTGAATTTGAACGAAGCAGCTTATGCCGGAAATGTTCGAGAACAAGGCGAAGTTTGCAGCCAATAGCAGGCTATTAGCAAGGACTTCAACACCGTTATCGGACATTTCAGGTATGAGAAGCGAGTTCATGATTCGATCAGAGCTTCCTTAGGTAGTGTGGGGCGTTTTAAGCCGTGAAAGCCTACGGGGCCTTTGTGTTGTAGTGTCGGCCTGAGTTTATTTTCCTGCATCACTTAAGTATTGACGAGGGATGAAAAATGTCTTAAAACTATTTTTATGTTTTGTTCTTCTTGGTAGACAAGCAACCATTCTGGAACGAAACCGACACAAACCACACTTCACACA
>WGBZ01000311.1 GCA_015494035.1 Lysobacterales bacterium
CAGCGTCAGATGTGTATAAGAGACAGCATCACGGGCGGCAAAAAGCGCGGCCTCGTTGACCAGATTGGCCAGGTCAGCCCCGGAGAATCCGGGCGTACCGCGCGCCAGCACCGACGCCTTGACGTCTTCGGCCAGCGGCACTTTCTTCATGTGGACCTTGAGAATGGCTTCACGGCCCTTGATGTCCGGCAGGCCCACCACCACCTGGCGGTCAAACCGGCCAGGACGCAAAAGGGCCGGATCGAGCACGTCGGGGCGGTTGGTGGCGGCGATCACGATGACACCTTCATTGCCTTCGAAACCGTCCATTTCCACCAGTAACTGGTTGAGTGTCTGTTCGCGTTCGTCGTGACCGCCACCCAGACCGGCGCCGCGGTGGCGGCCGACGGCGTCAATCTCGTCAATAAAAATGATGCACGGCGCGTGCTTCTTGGCCTGTTCGAACATGTCGCGCACGCGGCTGGCGCCCACGCCCACAAACATTTCCACGAAATCGGAACCGGAAATGGTGAAAAACGGCACCTTGGCCTCACCGGCGATGGCCTTGGCCAGCAGGGTTTTACCGGTGCCTGGCGGGCCAACCATAAGCACGCCACGGGGAATGTGCCCACCCAGGCGCTGGAAGCGGGTCGGGTCCTTGAGAAAATCCACCAGTTCCTTCACGTCTTCCTTGGCTTCTTCGGCCCCGGCCACGTCATCAAAAGTCACCTTGACCTGATCTTCGCCCAGCAACTTGGCCTTGCTGCGGCCAAAAGACATGGCGCCGCCGCCTTTGCCGCCACCTTGCATCTGACGCATGATGAACAGCCACAGGCCGATAAACAGCACCACCGGCAGCAGGTCGCGCAAGAGCGTGAACAGCACACTGTCTTCCTTGGGTGGTTTGGAATCAAACTTGACGCCGTGCTTGAGCATGTCATCAATCAGGCCCGGATCATCGGGCTTCTGCACGACAATTTTATCGCCGTCCAGGGTTTTGGCGTGGATTTCCGTGTGCACCAGGCTTTGCTGGTCCATTTCGGCTTCGGTAATTTCGTTATTGCGCACCATCTGGATAAAATCCGAATAGGCCACCTTTTTGGCCACTTCGGGTTGTTGCATGGTGGCGCTGAAAATCGTCACCAGAACCATCAGGGCGACAATCCATAGCAGGATATTGCGGGCTACGTTATTCAAGTTGTTTTTCCTCTCCAGAAGTTATTTCCTGTGGCGACGGCATCCATGCCCTCGCCGTTATCAGGGAAGCTCTGATTGAATCGTGACACGGCATCTTGCGACGTAAAATCGTCCATTTCTGCGGTGCAAACCTTCACAATAGCTTGCTATTGCGTGCGGTTTGCGTCTTGAACTGAACAATTTTTCATTACAATCTGCTCGCGCCAGATTCAATCAGAGCTTCCTTAGTTTTCTGCCACAGTCAACCGCGTGACAAATCCGCGTGACAAATCAAGGCGTTACGCCGGCTTTTTAAAGCCCTTTGCCACCGCGTACACTTCGCGGCTACGCGGGCGCGATGCCTGCGGTTTGCGCATCACCACTTTATCAAACTGGCTGCGCAGTTGCTTCAGGTAGGCATCAAACCCTTCACCCTGAAACAGTTTAATGGCGAAATGACCACCCGGCTTGAGTTTTTGCTGACAAAAATCCAGTGCCAGCTCGGCCAGGTACATGGCGCGCGCCTGATCGGCGGCGGCCACTCCACTCATGTTGGGGGCCAAATCCGATAACACAAGGTCAACCCGATCCTCGCCCAACTGCTCTGTCAGCGCATCCAGCACTGCCTGTTCACGGAAGTCTCCCTGAATGAATTCCACGCCTTCCAGCGGTTCCATGGGCAAAATATCCAGGCCCACAATGCGCGCTTCAGGCGGCAACAGCTGACGCGCTATCTGACACCAGCCACCGGGTGCGGCACCCAGGTCCACCACACTTTTGACCTGATCCAGCAGACCGTCTTTTTCATGCAATTCCTTCAGCTTGAAGGCGGCCCGGGAACGCAGATTCTGCTCCTGCGCCAGTTTGACAAAATGGTCGTCAAAATGTTCCTTGAGCCAACGCTGGGAGGATTTACTGCGTGTCATGTGGTTTCCGCGCCGCGCACACGGCAGTGATGGGTGTTTTGGCCGGTGGTGGCTGACTTGCCGAAGCCACCGCGGTACAATGCCATTTTATCACAGAACAACACAGCCACCCATGAACAAGGAACAACAGAAATTTCTGCGCGGACTCAGCCATCACATCCACCCGGTGGTCATCGTGGCCGGCAAAGGCCTGTCGGAAAACGTCATGCAGGAGATCGAGAACGCGCTGGACAAGCACGAACTGGTCAAGGTCAAGCTGCGCACCGATCGCGACCAGCGGGCCGAATTCACCGACAGCATCGTCAAGCGCACCGGCGCCGAACTGGTGCACTCCATCGGCCAGAACATCACCCTGTTCCGGCGCAATCCGGACGAAGCGGTGATTGAACTGCCC
>WGBZ01000312.1 GCA_015494035.1 Lysobacterales bacterium
CGGTGACAAAATACAGCCCGCGATCACCCAACTGCACGGACTCTTCGGGAAAGGCCAGGTCAGGCAGAATACCCAAGGGCGGAGCACCGGCAATGCGCTCGGTCACGCGCCCATCGGGTTCTCGCAACAAAGCCGGTGGCAGGCCGGCATTGGCCCACACCACCTTGTCTTCTTTTGGTAGGTAATAACCGGCGGCGGCACACACAAACAGGCCATTGGGCGTGGTCTGGCACAGTTCCTCATTGGCCTTCTGCAGCCACTGGCCCGGCGGGTTGCGGTCCTTGCCCAGCCAGCGCAACAGCGAGGAGGTACGCACCATGAGCATGGAGGCATCCAGGCCTTTGCCGGACACGTCACCAATAACAAAGCCGAAGCAGTCATCACCCAGGGCAAAGTAATCGTAGAAATCGCCCGAGACCTCGTGCGCCGGCAGGTTTGAACCCACTATGGGGAATGGTGGTGGTTGCCGTGGTGGCAAAAGGGAACGCTGCAGGCGGCGTGCCAGGGTCAACTCCTTGCGCAGACGTTTTTGTTCCACCAGATCCAGCGCCAGTTTGCCGTTGTGGATGGCCAGCGCAATGGGGGAAGCCAGCACCCGCAGCACATCGCGGTCGCGGCGGGTAAAAGACGCCTCATCCTTCTTGTTCAGCACCTGCAAGACACCGAGTTTTTCGTCCCCCACTTTCAGCGGCGTGCACAGCACCGAGCGAGTGCAAAAACCCGTCAGCTCGTCCACGTAGCAACTGAAATCCGACTGGCGGCTGGCATCGCGAATAATCTGGCACTGGCCGGTGGTGAGGGTTTTTCCCACCAGTCCTACGTCAATGTCCACCGCCAGGCCCTTGATGTCCACCGGCCCGCAACTGGCGCGGCAAATCAGCTGGTCGCCTTCCAGCAGAAAAACCGAAGCGGCCTCGGCGTCCATGTAATCGGCAATCCGCTCCACGGCCAGATTGAGGGTTTCGTCAATGTCCAGCGATTGGGCAAATTCCTGGCTCAGATCAGCCAGCAGCCGCAGCTGCTGCAGCGTTCCTGCTGAGTTGGCTTCTTCGCCCCCCGGGACGATCCCTTCCCCAGCGTCGTTTAACAACGTATCACGGCCGTCGGGTGTCGCTGCCTGTTCGGAGGGGCTGGAAAAATCCCCCGGGTCACCAGACTCCACACTCATGATTCTGGCTCGTCCTCGGGGCCAGGATCGCCCGAAGCAGTTTTATGCGCCGTTCGGTCCCCGTTTTTTTTATGGCTTTTTTCGCGGTTTTTTGCCTGGCGCGTGCGTCGCAGCTGCACCAGGGTCAGCACCGGGCCACTGAGGGCATAGCTGAAGGCGGTCACAAACAGCACCTTGGGCGGGTCCAGTGCCAGCAGCACAAAAATGCCCACCAGCAACAGGATCCAGCCAAACGACACGCGTTCCTTAATGGGCAAGGTCTTGAAGCTGTAATAGCGAAAACGGCTGACCATCAGCAAACCGGTAATCACCGTCAGTGGCAAGGCCACAAAACGCAAGTCGTGGGTGCTTAGCCCCAGGTCTTCGGCCGCCCACACAAACGAAGCCAGCAAGCCGGCGGCTGCCGGAGAAGGCAAGCCCTGAAAGTACGCCTTATCGAGGACTTCCACCTGCACATTGAACCGTGCCAAGCGTAAGGCCGCGCTGACGGCATAGATAAAGGATGCCAGCCAGCCGATTTTGCCCATCACCGGGTGAATATCGCCCAGGGACTGCAAGGCCCAGGTAAACATCAGAATGGACGGCGCCAGTCCAAAAGATACCAGATCCGAAAGGCTGTCGTATTGGACTCCGAAGTCACTCTGGGTATTGGTCAACCGCGCCACGCGGCCATCCAGCCCGTCCAGCAGGGCGGCAATAAAGATAAAGATCGCTGCGGTTTCGTACTTGCCGTTAATGGAGGCAATAATGGAGTAATAGCCGGCAAACATGGCGCCGGTAGTAAACAGATTGGGCAGCAGGTAAATGCCTTTCTTGCGCGTGGACTTGGACAGGTTCATGGGCAGCAATGAAAAAAATGGCTTTGATTATACCAACAAGTGGCCAGCCACGCCGAAGGCGGCACCGCTCACGACCTGTCTTTTGTGAGGAAATCCCCAATTGCCCAGCCTGTGCCTTCCATCTGTGCCATTTGCGGGCTAAGATAGGGCCAATTCCTGTGGGAAAATGCCATGAAAACAACCACTTACGCCCTGTTTGGCTTGCTTCTGTTTCTGTTTTTCGCCCAAGTGCAAGCGGCCACTACCGTCTATAAGTGGAAAGATGCCAACGGCCAGATACATTATTCCGACAGGCCACCACCTGACGCACAGGCCGAAAGCCTGACAGTTAAAAACCCGCCCCGCCAACGTGCGCCAGACCCGGTAAATGACCCGGCAACTGACAAGGACACCCAGGGCGAAAACGAAGCCGAGCAAAAAGCGCCACAAGAACCACCGGCCATGAGCGAGGAACAAAAAGCCGCCAAAGCGGCCATGAAACGCCAGCAGGAAGAACAGAAGAAAATCATCCGCAAGAAAAACTGTGGAATCGCCAGGCGCAACTTGAAAACCCTCAAAAGCACGGTTCGGGTGCGTAAACTGGACCCGAAAACCGGCGACTACGTGCGCGTTTCCGATAATGAGCGATTAAAAAAATTACGGGAATACCAGCGCAAAGTGCGCGAATACTGCCGCTAGGGAAGCGCTGATTGAATCTGGATGAAGCAGCTTATGCCGGAAATGTTCGAGAACAAGGCGGAGTTCGCAGCCAATAGCCAGCTATTGGCCAGAACTTCAACGCAGTTATCGGATATTTCAGGTATGAGAAGCGAGTTCACGATTCGATCAGAGCTGCCCTAAGGAAGCTCTGATCAACAAACCATGAGCACCAACAAGACCAGACGACACCTGATTTCCGCCCTGGC
>WGBZ01000313.1 GCA_015494035.1 Lysobacterales bacterium
GATAATGCTCTCGGGGATGTGAGTGACCACGCGCAGTTTGTCCAGTGAAATGCCGGACATGATCGGTTTGCCCGGATGCACGGTTTCGCCCACTTCCACAAAACGGTTGGTCACAATGCCATCATAGGGGGCGCGAATCACGGTGTATTCAAACTGCTTGCGAGCCCGTTCCACCGCCGCTTTGGCCGCCTCCATCTGCGCTTTCAGGGCGTTGTAGCGGCTGGTGGCCTTGTCCAGGTCGCTCTTGGACACCAGCTTTTTGGCATATAGATCCTTGATGCGCCGGTAGTCCGCCTCGGCCTGTTTGAATTGCGCCTGCACAGCTTCCAGATTGGCTTCGGCCTGACGCAACGCGGCTTTCTGTTCGGTGTTGGTCAATTCCACCACAATGGCCCCCTTGGGCACAAAATCATCCACATCGTAATGAATGGCTGACACGCGTCCGGAAGTCTGTGCGGAGATGGTGGCTTTGTTGACGGCTTCCACCTCGCCATTAATGATACGTTTGAGCGGGATGGGTTCTTCCCTGGCTTCAACCCATTGCGGATTCTCCTGCGCCAGGGCCGGTGTGACGGCCGCCAGCAGCAAAGCGCCAGTCAGTGCCCAGAGTGTGATGCCTTTTTTCATGCCAGTGCCTCTTGTGTTTGTGTGATTGGTTGGTCAAACCTGCTCGGAGTATTTAGAACGCGCATTATATTAGAAAGGCCTAATGTAATGCCAGTGCTGGCCTTTTAAAGGCCTCATCAGCAATTATTTTGCCTTAGTTTCTTGTCTTAACATTCAATGATATTAACTGCAAGCCCGCCACGCGAGGTTTCCTTATACTTGCTTTGCATGTCACGGCCGGTTTCGCGCATGGTGTGGATGACCTTGTCCAGCGACACCCAGTGCGTGCCATCGCCCCGGCAGGCCATGCGCCAGGCGTTGATGGCCTTGACCGCACCCATGGCATTGCGTTCAATGCAGGGGATTTGCACCAGACCACCGATGGGATCACAGGTCAGCCCAAGGTTATGTTCCATGGCAATTTCGGCGGCATTTTCCACCTGCTCTGGCGTGCCGCCACAGGCGGCGGTCAAACCGGCGGCTGCCATGGAGCAGGCCACGCCCACTTCGCCCTGACAGCCCACTTCCGCCCCGGAAATGCTGGCATTTTCCTTGTAGAGAAAGCCGATGGCCGCCGCGGTGAGCAGAAAGTCATGCACGCCTTGGGCCGAGGGTTTTTCGCAAAAATGGTGGTAGTAATGCAGCACGGCCGGAATAATGCCTGCCGCGCCATTGGTGGGGGCGGTCACTACACGGCCGCCGGCAGCGTTTTCCTCACTCACGGCCAGCGCATAGGCATTCACCCAATCCAGAATGGTGAGCGGGTCGCGCAAGGCCTGCTGGGGTTTGCTACGCAGGGAGGCAAATAACTGGCTGGCCCGGCGCGGCACTTTCAGTCCGCCCGGAAGGCAGCCGGTGGTGTGCAGGCCGCGCTCCACGCAGTCTTGCATGGCTTGCCATATGGCATCCAGTTGCTTGTAGATTTCCTCGTCGCTGCGCCAGCTTCGTTCGTTTTCGAAAACGAGCTCGGCAATGGTTTTGTTGCTGCGTTGACAGTGTTCCAGCAGTTGCGTGCCGGTGGTAAACGGGTAGGGCAGATCGGAATTGTCCTCAATGATCTCACCCTCAGCCAGTTTTTCATGCGAGAGGATGAAACCACCACCCACGGAGTAGTAATCCTTACTGAAAAGCGCTTTGTTTTCGGCATCATAGGCGGTAAAACGCATGCCGTTGGCGTGCAAGGGCAGTGTCTTGCGTTTGTGGAAAACCAGGTCTCTTTTTGGGTTGAAAGGCACCCCATGACCAGTTTCACAGGTCAACTGCCCGGTGTTTTCGATGGTTTCAATCAGCGCCGGGATGATGTCCGGGTCAACCGCATCAGGCAGGTGGCCGGAAAACCCCAGCATCACAGCCTTGTCGGTGCCATGGCCGCGACCGGTGTGGCTCAGCGAACCAAACAGCTCGGCCTTCAGGCGGGTGGTTTCCTCAAGCAACTGCCGGTGCCGCAATTGCTTGATAAAAAGATTGGCCGCCCGCATGGGGCCAACGGTGTGCGAGCTGGACGGCCCGATGCCGATTTTGAACAGGTCAAAGACGCTGACTGCCATGGGGGTTCCCCTGTGTTATTATTAACCCGACAACCAAATATATGGCTCTCAGCCACCCTGTCTGTGTGGGTGGAAAGGCATCAATGCGTTGCTGTAGCCATTCTACAGCAAGTATTGATAACGCAGTCCACCCGCGCAGAAAGGATGGCCTTTACTTTTAAAATCAAATTGTTAAGGAGGCTTTGATTGAATCTGGCGCGAGCTGATTGTCGTGTAAAATTGTTCAGTTCAAGGCGCAAACCGCACGCAATAGCCAGGCTGTTGCGAAGGTTTGCAACGCAGAAATGGGCAATTTTACGCCACAAGATGCCGGGTCACGATTCAATCACAGGCTCCCTAGGGAAGCTCTGTTCGGATTATGAACTCGCTTCTCACGCCTGGAATGTCCGATAACTGCGTTGAAGTCCTTGC
>WGBZ01000314.1 GCA_015494035.1 Lysobacterales bacterium
GGGCAATGTACATCATGGGCCGGGCGACGATTTGCCCGTCGATGACCACTGGCCGTTCCTTGATGGCGTGCATGCCCAAAATGGCGCTTTGCGGCGCGTTGAGTATCGGGGTGGACAGCAGTGAGCCAAAAGTGCCGCCGTTGGTGATGGTAAAAGTGCCGCCTTGCAGGTCTTCCATGGCCAGCTTGCCTTCGCGCGCCTTGATGGCGTATTCGCGGATGGCGTGTTCAATATCGGCCAGGCTCATGTTGGCGGTGTCACGCAGCACGGGCACCACCAGGCCACGGTCGGTGGCCACGGCAATGGAGATATTCTGGGTATTGTGATAGACGATTTCGTCGCCTTCCACGGACGCATTGACCACCGGGTGTTTGCGCAAGGCTTCCGTGGCGGCCTTGACAAAGAAGCTCATCAGGCCCAGTTTTACGCCGTGTTTTTCCTGGAATTGTTCCTTGTACTTCTTGCGGATGTCCATGACCGCTTTCAGGTCCACCTCGTTGAATGAGGTGAGCATGGCGGCGGTGTGCTGGGCTTCCACCATGCGATCGGCAATTTTCTTGCGCAGGCGGCTCATTTTGACCCGTTCTTCGGCGGGCAGGGCCGGGGCGTTGCCCATGGCGCGCAAAACATCGGGCTTGGTGATGCGCCCGGCGCGGCCGGAGGCGGCTACCTGGCTGGCATCCACTGCGTTTTCCTGCATCAGTTTGCGGGCCGACGGACTGGCTTTATCGGTGTTGACCGGTGCTGTGGCGGCTGCCGGTTTTTCTTCGTTGGCCGGGGCGGGCGCATCGGTTTTGGCCGGTTCCTCGCTGGCCGGTGTTTCGGCGTCGCCTGCCGCTGGCACTTCGCCTTCTTCCACGATGCCCAGTACTTCTTCGGCCAGTACCGTTTCGCCTTCGGGCTTGAGTATGGATTTCAGCACGCCGTCAGCCGGAGCGGGCACTTCCAGCACCACTTTGTCGGTTTCCAGGTCCACCAGGTTTTCGTCCCGATGGACAAAGTCACCGGGTTTCTTGTGCCAGGTGGCGACGGTGGCGTCGGAAACGGATTCCGGCAGGACGGGGACTTTGACTTCTATGCTCATGGGATTTACTCCGAATCGATACTGGTGCCTTGTTCGCCTTCGAGGGCGTCGTGGACCAGTTGTTTTTGTTGTTGAACGTGAACTTTGAATGAACCCACCGCCGGCGAAGGAGAGCCAGGACGGCCGGCGTAATAAAGAGGAACGCGGTCGTTTATGCAGTGTTGCAGGTGATGACGAATCTGGAACCACGCGCCCTGGTTCATGGGTTCTTCTTGACACCAGACAACATCCTTGAGGTTGCTGTATTGCGCCAGCATGTCCTTCAGCACCGGGCGGGGGAACGGGTAGAGCTGTTCGATACGGATGACGGCGATGTCATCGCGTGGTTTCTCTTCCAGGGCATCCAGCAGGTCGTAATAGACCTTGCCGGAACACAGCACGATACGTTTGACGTTTTCCGGCTGCGTGCGGCGGTCGGGGATGATTTCCTGAAACCGGCCGTTGCTCAGCAGCGACTGGTCGGAAGTGGCTTTCTTGTGCCGCAGCAGGCTTTTGGGGGTCAATACCACCAGCGGCTTGCGCACGTTGCGCAGCATTTGCCGACGCAGCAGGTGAAACATCTGGGCCGGCGTGGTGGGCACGCATACCTGCATGTTACGTACCGCGCACAGTTGCAAATAGCGTTCCAGCCGCGCCGAGGAGTGTTCCGGGCCCTGGCCTTCGTAACCGTGGGGCAGAAACAGGGTCAGGCCCGACATGCGGCCCCATTTGGCTTCTCCAGAGCTGATGAACTGGTCAACCACCACCTGGGCGCCGTTGGCAAAGTCGCCAAACTGGGCCTCCCAGATGACCAATGCGTTGGGTTCAGAGGTGGCGTAGCCATATTCGTAGGCCATGACCGCCTCTTCAGACAGCACCGAGTCGATGACGGTGATCGGGTTGTTGGGGCCTTCGAGTTTTTTCAGCGGCATGTAGGTTTCATCGGTTTCCACGTCGTGCAAAACGGCGTGACGGTGGAAAAAGGTGCCGCGTTGGGAATCCTGGCCGTCCAGGCGTACCTGGTAGCCGTCTGTTAACAGGCTGGCATAAGCCATGGTTTCAGCAAAACCCCAGTCCATGGGCAGTTCTCCGGCGGCCATTTTGACCCGGTCATCCATGATCTTGCGCACCCGCGGGTGTAGTTTGAAACCTTCCGGCAGGGTGGTAATGGCCGTGCCCAGTTCTTTAACGCGCTCAGGAGCAATGGCGGTTTTGACCTGCTGATCCAGATCGCCGCTGCGGTAAGGGGACCAATCAACTACAAAGGAGTCGTCAAATTTTTCCGTGATGACTTCCACCACCGGCTCGCCCTTGTCGAGCTTGTCGCGGTAGTCGGCCACCAGTTTTTTGTCCTCTCCCGGTTTGATTACGCCTTCGGTTTCCAGCTCTGCGGCATAAATGGCACGAGCGGTGGGGTGTTGCTTGATGAGTTTGTACATGCGTGGCTGGGTGGCCGCCGGTTCGTCGGCTTCGTTGTGACCGTGGCGCCGGTAACCCACCAGGTCGATGACCACGTCCTTGCCGAATTCATTGCGGAAGTCAGCCGCCACGTTGGTGGCAAAAACCACGGCTTCGGGGTCGTCCGCGTTGACATGGAAAATGGGTGCCTGCACGGTTTTGGTCACTTCGGTGCAGTAGACCGGCGCGTGTTCGTCCAGCGGGTGCGGTGTGGTGAAACCGATCTGGTTATTGGTGACAATATGTATGGTACCGCCGATGGTGAAATCGTCTTCCTGCGACATGTTGAGCAGTTCCATCACCACGCCCTGACCTTCGATGGCGGAATCGCCGTGAATCAGCAAAGGCACCACCTGACGGCGATTTTCGTCGTGGCGCCGGGTTTGCCGCGCGCGGGTGGAGCCGGCCACCACTGGATCAACCGCTTCCAGGTGCGAGGGATTAAAGGCCAGCGCCAGGTGGATGTTGCCATGTGCCGTGGGCATATCAGAGGAAAAGCCCATGTGGTATTTGACGTCGCCGGAATAGAAGTCGTCCAGGTTGTCGTGTTTGCCTTCGAATTCTTCAAACAATTCCTGCGGTGATTTGCCCAGGATGTTGACCAGCACATTCAGGCGGCCGCGGTGGGCCATGCCGATGACCAGTTCCTTGCCGCCTTTTTCGGCCAGGTGTCGGGCCAGTTCACGAATTTGCGGCACCAGCGCATCCAGCCCTTCCAGCGAAAAGCGTTTTTGCCCCACGTATTTGGTGTGCAGGTATTTTTCCAGCCCTTCGGCCTTGGTGAGTTCTTCCAGCAGGCGCCGCTTCTGTTCGTCAGTGATGGGCAGTTTGCCGGCCGGGCCTTCCAGGCGTTGCTGCAGCCATTCCCGCTGACGGGTGTCGGTCAGGTGCATGTATTCCACGCCAATGTGGTTGCAATAGACCTTTTCCAGCAGGGCGATGATGTCCTTCAGCTTCATCTGATCCGGCGCGACCATGGAACCGGTGTTGAACACCGTGTTCATGTCGGCGTCGGTGAGTTTGTGAAAGGCCGGGTCAAGGTCGGGCACCGGCGGGCGGTGGCTGTAGCCGATGGGGTCCAGTTGCGCCTTTTGGTGACCACGCACGCGGTAGGCGTTGACCAGTCGTAGCACCGCGGCCTGTTTTTCCTGTTGCTCTGGCGTTTGCTGGCACGGCGGGCTGGGTGGAAACAGGGCGGCGGTTTCGAATTGTTCAATCAGTGGCCGATGGCGAATGTCGGTGCCGGTGTGATCCGTGACTTCGTCAAACAGTTTGCGCAGTTCAGGTGGAACCTGCTCGGGGTTTTCCAGGTAGTCGTCATACCAGGATTCCAGCCAGCTGGAGTTGGCGCCGAAAAATGGAGCGGTTTCTTGCTGTTTCTTGATCCAGGAGGTCACGGTTTTTCCCTTTGGGTTGTGAATGGATGCCTAATGATATTGTCTCTGGCTGGCTGGGCATGGATGCCGTCAGCGGCCGGTTCCCCTGTGGTTTGCTTAGGGAACCTCTGATTGAATCGTGACACGGCATCTTGCGGCGTAAAATCGTCCATTTCTGCGTTGCAAACCTTCACAATAGCCTTGCTATTGCGTGCGGTTTGCGCCTTGAACTGAACAATTTTTCACAACAATCTGTTCGCGCCAGATTCAATCAGAGGCTCCTTAGGGAAGCTCTGATCGAATCATGAACTCGCTTCTCACACCTGAAATGTCCGATAACTGCGTTGAAGTCCTTGCCAATAGCCTGCTATTGGCTGCGAACTCCGCCTTGTTCTCTAATATTTCCGGCATAACCTGCTTCGTCCAGATTCAATCAGAGCTTCCCGAGGCTGTGATCGCCCGGCAAACGGTTGTTTTAATGTCCCGCGTATTATATCGGAATCGTTGCGGCTGTCTGGTTTAATTTGCTTCATTTTGGCCGGATTTCGCCGCTTTCCAGCAGTTGCCGGAGAACGGCTCTGTCGCTGTCGGTCAGGGCCGTGATCTGGCCCGGTCCAAGGCGTTGCTGATCGGCCAGTGCCGTCGCCAGGGCTGTGCTGCATCGGTGGGCCTGTCCGTTGACGTACAGCTCGGCCTCATCCGTGTCTGGGTCAATGCCGGGTTTCCCACCCGCTTCTTCGGCCAGTTTTCGCCAGGCAAGGCGGGCAAACGGGTCAGGAATCAGGGCGGTTTCTCCATTTAATGCAGCCGAGAAAGGCTGTGGGGCAGTTTCTGTTGAACTCTCTCCTGCTGAAGGCTCACTGGCCTGGATTTCATAAAATAGATTCCGGTAACCAGTGATGAAACGGCCAAACCAGCTGGCCAGCCGGGCATCGTCCAGGCTCAGGTGTTGCTCCAGTGTCTGGCGCAGCCGGGCCACGTCTGCGGGCGTGATTTCGCCGGCCGGAGTGAATTGGGTCGGTTCAACCGGCGGTGAGAATCGGGCTTCATCCGGGAGGCTGGCGGCGCGGTCTTCAAAATAGCCGCTGAGCAATTCGCTTTCGGCCGGAGCGCGCAGGCCCACTGAGCAGGTGACGCATTCGTCATCTAGCGCTAACCCATGGTGTGCCACTTCGGCTGGCAGGTAGAGCAAATCGCCGGCTTCCAGCACAACGCTGTGGTCGGGATTAAAGCGTTGCAGCAATTTCAGCTCGGTGTCCGGCAGCCAGGTGGCCTCCGGGTCGGGTTGCTGGTTGAAATGCCACTGGCGGCGGCCGCTGACCTGCAGCAGGAAAACATCGTAGTGATCGGTGTGGGCGCCAACGCTGCCACCTTCGCTGGCATAGCTGAACATCAGGTCGTCGAACTGCCAGCGGCGAATAAACGGGAAATAATCCAGCAGGCGGCGGTGGCTGGGCAACCATTTTTCCACGTCGGACACCAGAATGGTCCAGGGTGTCTCGGGCAGGTTGGGCCAGTCTTCAGCCTCAAAGGGGCCGTATTCCACGTGGTAGCCAGGCGTGCCTTCAGGCGTGGTTTCGGTGAGCACGATGCGTGATTGCACGGCCTCGTTTTCGGCCAGTTTCAGCAAATCCCTTTTACCCGGCAGGTAGGCCAGATCCGACTGGCGCACGGCGCGGCGCAGCACCAGCGGTTTTTTCTGCCAGTATTCGCGCAGGAATTGTTCGCGGGAAAAACCCGACTGGCTAAATATGTCCGGCTTGTTCAATGGCGTTGCCCAGGTAGGTGGCGGGTGTCAGCTGTTTGAGCCGGAGCTTTTCTTCTGCCGGCAGGGCCAGCGTGTCAATAAATGCGTGCAGGGTGGCCTGGTCAATGTCGCTGCCGCGGGTCAGTTGTTTGAGCTTTTCATACGGGTTGTCAATGCCATAGCGGCGCATGACAGTCTGGATGGGCTCGGCCAGCAAGGCCCAGTTGGCGTTCAGGTCACGGGCCATGGCCTGCGGGTTGACTTCAAGTTTGCCCAGGCCTTTCTGCAATGAAGCCAGCGCAATGGCCAAGTGGCCAAAAGGACTGCCCAGCGAGCGCAAGACGGTGGAATCGGTGAGGTCGCGCTGGAAACGCGAAACCGGCAGTTTTTCCCCCAGGTGATTAAACAGGGCATTGGCCAGGCCCAGATTGCCTTCGGCGTTTTCGAAGTCAATGGGATTGACCTTGTGCGGCATGGTGGATGAGCCCACTTCGCCGGCCACCACTTTCTGCTTGAAGTAACCAAGGGAAATGTAACCCCAGATGTCACGGGCCAGATCCAGCAAGATGGTGTCGATGCGAATCAGGTTGTGAAACAGTTCGGCCAGGTAATCGTGCGGTTCGATCTGGGTGGTGTAGGGATTCCAGTCCAGGCCCAGGTCCTGACGGACAAATGCTTCGGCCAGTCTTTGCCAGTCCACATTCGGGTAGGCGACCAGGTGGGCGTTGTAATTGCCCACGGCGCCATTGATTTTGGCCAGGTAGGGCTGTTGTTTCAGCATGCCCAGTTGCCGTTGCAGGCGATAGGCCACGTTGGCCAGTTCCTTGCCCAGGGTGGTGGGCGTGGCCGGCTGACCGTGGGTGCGCGCCATCATGGGCACATTGGCGTATTCGTGCGCCATCTGCCGGAGGCGATTGAGGATGGCGTCCAGTGTGGGCAGGAGCTGTTGCTGCACCGCGTTTTTCAGCATTAGCGCATAGGCGGTGTTGTTGATGTCTTCCGAGGTGCAGGCAAAATGCGTGAATTCAGCCGCTTTGGCCAGCTTCGGGTGCTGGCTCAAGGCGTCCTTGATGTAATACTCAACGGCTTTGACGTCGTGATTGGTGGTGGCTTCAATGGCCTTGACCTTTTCGGCTTCTGCCACGGTGAATTCGCTCAGCATGCGTTCCAGAAAAGCCTTTTCTTCCCCATTTAAAGGCGGCAGCTCGGTGATGCCCGGCTCGTCGGCCAGCTTTTGCAGCCATTTCAGTTCCACCGCCAGGCGGTGACGAATCAGGCCGAACTCGCTCAGGTAAGGGGCCAGCTGGGCGGTTTTTGTGTGATAGCGCCCATCCACGGGCGTGAGGGCGGTCAAGGGGGTGAGGCGCATGGCAAAAAGCGTCCTGTCGGTGGCAATAAGAAATCGCAATTATACTGCAATCAGCCACGAACTAGGCGTCCTGATTATTGAGGTTGAGAATTACAAAAGTCCTTTGCAGAAGTTACTAAGAACACTACAATCGACCGGGGCTAGTTTAGGTTATATTATCAGCTTAAAGTCTACGATTATTTATGTTTGGTACAGAAGCTTTTGTATGTCTTTTGGCAATGTTATGTAAATTTGCAGTTAATCCATAATGGTAAACCCGCTACCATCCTGAAGCAGATTCAATACGTTACCGTGTGTTATCAATAAAACTTGGAAAAATATTAAAGGTGAAGTATGTATAAAAGAGGAACAATGAGCTATAAGCTGGAAGAGCATCTTAACGACTGGATTAAGTCACAGTTCGCTCAGCTCGGTCTTGAAAACCAGAAAGATTATTATACCGAATCTGCGATACCGGACTACCTCAAGGATGCCCTCAAAGGCCGCGCCAAAACCCATAAGAAAACCAGCTTCGGCAAACCTGACTTCAGCATTACCAAATATGATGTGCCCGTTATCATTGAGAGTAAGCTCGGGATGAAAAACTTGATTAAAGAAACAAAAGGGGGCGTTTCCTTTAAAGAGAAAGATGTCAGCAAGTACGCTATAAATGGCGCGCTTCACTATGCCACTGGCGTGATTGCTTCAGGCAAATATAAAGAAGCCATCGCTATAGGCATTGCAGGCGACTCAGATGATGCCATTGAGCTGAAGGTCTATTATGTTTTCGGTTCAGGGGAAAAATCCTTCAAACTTCTTGAAAATGTCCACACGCTCAACTTTCTGGAAAATGAGCAGGCATTCAGGAAGTTCTATACGGAAGCAACGCTGACGGATGAAGAAAAACACCAAATTCTGATTGACTCTCGCATCACCCTACAAAACTACGCCAAAAAGCTCAACAAACTCATGCACAACCATAACATTACCGCCCCCCAGCGGGTATTGTATGTTTCAGGTATGCTACTGGCCATGCAAGAGATCCAAGATGAACAAGGGCAAAAAATTCAAGGCGGACTCACCCCTGAAGATCTCCAAGGCATTCAAACCGACACTAAAAGAGACGGCGTACAAATCGTCAACCAAATTCAAGAATTTCTCACTGCACGCCAAATCCCCGCCGACAAAAAAACGTTGATGCTCGCCAGCTTTTCCGAAATCTCCAAAGACACCCAGCGGGATGAAGTCACTGAACTCGACAAAGAAGTCTCAAAGCTGATAGAAGGACACGCCAGCGTCAATAAACAAATCTTCAGTTTTATCTACCACAACATCTTCCTCTCCATTGATGCCATGGCAGGGCATCTAGATATTATGGGAGAGATGTATTCCGAGTTTTTAAAATACGCCCTCGGCGATGGTAAAGAAATCGGCATTGTTCTTACCCCGCCCTACATTACCAAAATGATGGCAAGCCTGCTCAATATCGACCAAGAAAGCAGAGTCATGGACTTAGCCACAGGGTCGGCAGGCTTTCTGATCTCCGCCATGGAACTGATGATTCAAGATGCCGAATCAAGATATGGCAAACACACCAGCCAAGCTGAAGAAAAAATCAACCATATCAAACAGCACCAACTGCTTGGTGTAGAACTCAATGCCGAAATGTTCACCCTTGCCGCCACCAATATGATTCTTAGAGGTGATGGCAGCGCCAATATTCACAAAGGCAACACCTTCAAAACGCCTGAAAATCTCTATGCTGATTTTCAAGCCGACCGCCTCCTACTCAACCCGCCCTTTAGCTTCAAAGAAAACGGCATGCCTTTTATCGCTTTTGGATTAGACAAAATGCAAAAAGGCGGACTGGGTGCCATTATTATTCAAGACTCCGCAGGTTCGGGTAAAGCCATAGACACCAATAAAGCCATTCTAAAAAAGCATACCCTATTGGCCAGCATCAAAATGCCCACCGACCTCTTTATGCCCATGGCAGGCGTACAAACCAGCATCTATATTTTTCAAGCCCACACCCCCCATGACTTTGAAAAACCCGTTAAATTTATCGACTTTCGCAATGACGGCTACAAACGCACTAAACGAGGCATTCAAGAGATTGACAACCCCACTGCCCGCTATAAAGACATCATAAAACTCTACAAAGCAGGACACGCCGCACGCCTCAGTGCCGACTGGGAGGTGAGCGATATTTTTGTTGAAGACTTTATCACCAACAGCGGTGCCGACTGGAATTTTGACCAACACAAGATCATCGACACCCAACCTACTATAGAAGACTTTAAAAAAACCGTCGCCGACTATCTCGCTTGGGAAGTAAGTAATCTATTAAAACAACAAGGGCAGCAAGGAGAAATCAACATCACGGGAAAGCCCTAACCCCACTGAATCAAAAACTACAAACGGTTCAGTGGGGGGAGTTTAGATTTGATGATGACTTGTTTACGCTTTGTAAGATACAAAATAAGCTTAGCAAATTAGACTTAAATGAGAATGGAATAATCCCTGTTTATTCTTCTGATTCTACAAATAACGGGATTATTGGTTATACAAGCAAAAAACCAGATTTTATCGTAAATGATTCAACCCCTTGTTATGTTATTTTTGGGGATCACACAAGAAGCTTTAATATCGCTACGAAAAATTTTTGCGTAGCCGATAATGTTAAAGTCCTTAGAGTGAACAACTTTTATTCAATCAATACATTGCTTTTCATTATCTCATCTTGGAAAAAGAGTATTCCCTGCATGGGGTATGCCCGTCACTGGAGTATTGCAAAAAAAGAAAAGTTCAAACTCCCCATCACGGCTGAAGGTACTCCTGACTATGCCTTTATGGAAAGCTTGATAGCGGAGCTGGAAGCGGAGCGGATAGCGGAGCTGGAAGCCTACCTCAAAGCCACAGGACTTAAAGATTATCACCTCACACCAGAAGAGCAAGCCACCCTTGCACAACTGGAAACGATTCGGTGGGGAGAGTTTAAATTGGGGGATTTGTTTGACATTTTAACCACCAAGAAAAAGTTCAATGCCTCTGATATTAAATTTGGTGGAAAGTATCGTTACATTGCAAGAGGGGAAAGCAATAATGGCATTAAAGGCTATATTGATGAAAATCCTATGTATCTAAATGACGCTAACACAATTTCGTTTGGTCAAGATACCGCCACCATGTTTTATCAAAATGAGCCGTACTTCACTGGAGACAAAATCAAAGTTCTAAAGCCCAAGCCAAAAACTGATCTAAATAAAAATACAGCTCAAGTAATTATTGCAGCAATGAAAAAGGCTTTTGCCAGTTTTAGTTGGGGCAGTAGCTCATACAATGTATCTATTCTAAAAAACATTAAAATCAAACTCCCCATCACCGCTGAAGGCACCCCAGACTATGCCTTTATGGAAAACTTTATTCACGCCTTACAAAAAGTGGTGATTGCCGATGTGGTGGCGTATACTGACCAAAAAATTCAAGCCCATAAAATTCTCACGTCCTCTGGATGAATGGGAAATTGAGAGGGTGTATTACTGTAGCCGGGCGGGTTTTGAGACGGGGAAAAGTGTGCCAGCAGCGTGGCCCGGAACGAAAAAAACCTTTTTGCGCAGAGGCAAAAGGCTTTTGATGTATTCGGTTGGTGCCCGGGGAGAGACTCGAACTCTCACACCCGAAGGCGGGGGATTTTGAATCCCCTGCGTCTACCAATTCCGCCACCCGGGCACAGGTCGGTAAGTATAAGCATTTTGGCTTTCTTGGCAAGGAATTTATTAAGTTGAGTGCCCATACAAAAGGCACTCCGGACAGTGCTATCTGGCGGATAAATTCCGACACGGCAGAAAGCTTGTGCCAGACAGGTCTCCGGACGGTCAGGCAGGAGAATATCTGTGTTTTTTTGTTCTTTTGGTTGGCTGTTTAATGGTACTTGAGGCAGAATGAACGCATCCACATACCCTTAAACC
>WGBZ01000315.1 GCA_015494035.1 Lysobacterales bacterium
AACCCGTGAAGGCTTGCCGCCACCGCGCCGGGCCATTTTTGCGATGACTCTTTAGGGAAGCTCTGATCGAATCGTGACACGGCATCTTGCGGCGTAAAATCGTCCATTTCTGCGTTGCAAACCTTCACAATAGCCTGCTATTGCGTGCGGTTTGCGCCTTGAACTGAACAATTTTTCACACGCAATCTGCTCGCGCCAGATTCAATCAGCACTTCCCTGGAAAGCGCTGATCGAATCGTGACACGGCGTCTTGAGGCGTAAAATCGTCCATTTCGATCGTTGCAAACCTTCGCAATAGCCCAGCTATTGGCTGCGAACCCCGCCTTGTGCTCGAACATTTCCGGCATAATCTGCTTCGTCCAGATTCAATCAGAGCTTCCCTAAAGAGTCATCGCAAAAATGGCCCGGCGCGGTGGCGGCAAGCCTTCACGGGTTTGCGTGCCATCGGCACTGAGAAACTGGGGCAAGGAATGAAAACGCATCCACTCTGTCTGACGCTGCTCGGTGAAGCTGGTAGTGGACTCATCCAGGCAGCGCACCGCCTGAAATCCGACTTTTTGTAGCAGATTGGTCAACCACGCCACACTGGGAAGGAACCACACGTTGCGCATTTGCGCGTAGCGACCCGGTGGCATGAGGCAGGTGTTGGCATCCCCTTCCACCACCAGCGTTTCCAGAATCACCTGTCCGCCGGGGGCCAGGTATTCTTTCAGCCCCAGCAGGTGCCCCACCGGATCCTTGCGGTGATAGAACACGCCCATGGACAGCACCAGGTCAAACACAGGCATCCGTGCCGGCAAGTCCTGCATGGCCAGAGGCAGCACGCAGGCGCCGCTGCTGGCGTATTTTTCCACCGTCCAGAACTGCATTATTTGCATCAGACCCGGATCGGCACCCAGCAACGCCCGAGGGCGTTGCGCGGCCATCCGCATAAGGTAATAGCCGTTGCCACAGCCAATGTCCAGCACACGCTTGCCTGTCAGGTCGGGCAGGTGTGGCGCCAGACGGTCCCACTTCATCCAGCTTTGCCATTCGCTGTCGATGAAAACACCGAACAAATCAAACGGGCCTTTGCGCCACGGATGCAGTTCCATCAATCGCTGACGCAATGCCTGCTGCCCGGCCGGGTCGATGTCCCCGGAGACAGTGATGGCGCGTTTGTCAAACTCCACTGATTGCACCGGCACCGAAGGCAGGTTTTGATAAGTGGCGTACCAACGCGGGAAATCGCCTTGGCGGTGGCTGGCCAGACGCTGATGAACCCGTTGCTGCAAATCACTGATGTAGGGGCCCAGACGGGCATCATCCCGCCAGAGCTGCAGCCGTTCCTGGTACTGTGGCATCATGGGTGGAGTGCCGCCGATGCCATGGCTGGGTAAGATCATGGCTGCGATGCCTTGTGCGGCGAATCGGACGGGAGTGGTGGGCGCTTGAAAGCAATCAGCGAAACAAAGTTAAAGCACTGAAACCATTGATGCACTTCGGTGAAACCAGCCCTGTACAAGCGCGCGCGCCAGTCCTGCAGGGAATCGGGTTGCAACACGTTTTCCAGCGCCTTGCGCTTGCGGCTGATTTCTTCATCGGAATAGCCATTGACCTTCTTGTAGCCGTGATAGTGATCAATCAGAAACGCGTTGTCGGCTTCTTCCGGCACGCGGATCTTTTCGGAAAGCACAAAAGCGCCACTGGGATTCAAGCCAGAATGGATGCGCTGCACCAGTTCGTCGCGCTTGCTCCGCTCGATAAACTGCAGGGTGAAATTGCTGACCACCACACTGGCGTTGCCAATGTCCGTGTCTTCAATGTTTTCATGACGCACATCCACTCGACCAGCCACGCCCTGCTGCTGCAGTCGCTGCGCGCAGGACTCAATCATGGGGCGGGAATTGTCCACTGCCACCACCTGGCAATCGCGGTCCTCGGTGGCGCTGGCCAGCACATAGGCCACCGCACCCAGGGAGGTGCCCAGGTCATACAGCCGCGTCCCTGGCTGGGCATAACGCATGGCAAACACGCCAATGGCGCGCAACATGGTCTCGTAACCGGGCACCGAGCGCGAGATCATGTCCTGAAAAACCGGCACCACGCGTTCATCAAAAGCGAAATCGCGCACCTTTTCCAGGGGATCGCCGCTGTTGCCGGCGTAAATTTGGTCTTTGTTCATGAATCTGCTATTTTAGGGAGGCTCTGATTGAATCGTGACACGGCATCTTGTGGCGTAAAATCGTCCATTTTCTGCGTTGCAAACCTTCACGATAGCTTGCTATTGCGTGCGGTTTGCGCCTTGAAATGAACAATTTTACACTACAATCTACTCGCACCAGATTCTAGCCGAGTTTGAGCAATAATCTGGATACCTTCCCGAGTCTTTACCCCAACGGTGGCCCATGACCCAACAAGACAGTTCAACACCCTATGCCCTGATAACGGGCGCTTCTGCCGGACTGGGCAAGGAATTTGCCAAACAACTGGCCGCCAAAGGGCTCAATCTGGTCCTGACTGCCCGCCGCGAAGGACAATTACGCGAACTGGCCGCTGCGCTGGAAAAACAGCATGGTATTCACACACTGGTAATACCCGGCGACCTGGCCGATGAAAACGAGCCTGAACGTATTCATACGACCTGCCAGCAACACGGCATTACCGTGGAGTGGCTGATCAACAACGCCGGCTTCGGGCTGCCAGGCGAATTTGATGCCCACCCCTGGCCTGAACACAAGAAAACGCTGCAGGTCATGCTCACCGCCCCAGTGCATCTGGCGCACCTGTTTTACCCGGCCATGAAGGCCCGCAAGCGCGGGTATATCCTCAACATTGCCTCGCTGGCCGCCTTCGCCCCGCCCACCGCCGGCCACACCCTGTATGAAGCAGTCAAATCGTTTCTGGTCAAGTTTTCCCAATCCCTGCACCTGGAAGGCACGGATCACGGCGTACACGTCACCGCGGTCTGTCCGGGCTTTACCTACACGGAATTCCATGACGTCAATGGCACCCGGCAAATGGTTTCGCGCTTGCCGGAATCCATGTGGATGCAGGCCGATGAAGTGGTCACACTGGGCATTGCCGCGGCGGAAAAAAACCAGGACGTGTGCGTGACCGGCGGCAAAAACCGCTTTATTGCCTGGCTCAGTAGCGCCTTGCCCGATCGCTGGATGCGCAAACTGGCCGGCAAACAGATTCAGAAATACCGCAAACGCTAGGGAGCCTCTGATCTGAGCAGAGCTTCACTAGGCATTTTCCGGCGAGTTACTCCCTGACTTGTCAGTGCCTGTTTCTTCCTGTAGTCGCTCGGCGGCTCGGTCCACCACCAGGTGGTAGGTCGGGTCTTCCAGCACGTTCACCTCCACCAGTGAACCAGCGGTTTTCAGCAACTGGCGACATTCGGGGCTCAGGTGCACCAGATGCAGGTTCTTGCCGGCGCGTTTGTAGCGTTCGGCCAGCTTGTCGATGGCCTCCAGCGCCGAATGATCCACCACGCGCGACTCCTTGAAGTCCACAATCACCTCGTCCGGATCAGCCCGGGGCGTAAACAGCTCCTGAAAATTCTGGGTTGAGGCAAAAAACAAGGGGCCGCTCAGTTCATACACCTTGCCACCTTTCTCGTTGAAATACACCCTGACCCCAATGTGCTTGGCGTGCTGCCAGGCAAACACCAATGCCGACAGGATCACGCCCGTGACCACCGCCACGGCCAGGTCTGACACCACAGTGACCACGGCCACAGTGATGCCAATCAGCACATCCGGCCACGGCACTTTGCCAAACAGTTTGAAACTGCCCCATTCAAACGTCCCGATTACCACCATGAACATGACACCGATCAGCACCGCAATGGGAATGCGTTCAATCAAGGGAGAGCCCACCAGAATAAACAACAGCAGAAACAGGCCAGCCGCGATACCGGACAGGCGTCCCCGCCCTCCGGATTTAATATTGATCATGCTCTGGCCGACCATGGCACACCCACCCATGCCGCCAAACAGGCCGGTGACGGTGTTGGCCACGCCCTGACCAATGCACTCCTGATTAGGGCGGCCCACGGTTTCAGTGAGTTCATCCACCAGATTGAGCGTCAACAGGCTTTCAATCAATCCCACCAACGCCATCACAAACGCGTAGGGAAAGACAATTTTCAGTGTCTGCCAGTCAAAGGGCACATCCGGCCAGTGAAAGCTGGGCAGATCACCGGCAATGGAAGCCATGTCCCCCACCGTCTTGGTGTCAATGTTCAGGCCAAGAACCAGCAAGGTCCCCACCACAATGGCCGCCAGGGTCGAGGGAATGGCCTTGGTGAGTTTAGGCAGAAATTCAATAATCACCATGGTCAGGACAATCAAGCCAGCCATCACCAGCAGTTCCTGACTGCTCATCCAGTGTTTCTGGCCGCCGGCATCAGTCACCTTGAAGTGCTCAAGTTGGGCCAGAAAAATCACCATGGCCAAACCATTTACAAAGCCCAGAAAAACCGGGTACGGCACCAGCCGGATAAACTTACCCAAGCGCAAGACACCAAAAAGGATTTGCAACACGCCCATTAGCACCACCGCCGCAAACAGGTATTCCACCCCGTGTTGCATCACCAATGCCACCACCACCACGGCAATGGCACCGGTGGCCCCGGAAATCATGCCGGGGCGACCACCAATCAGGGCCGAAATCAATGCCATCATGAAAGCAGCATACAAGCCCAGTAAGGGATGCACATGAGCCACCAAAGCAAAGGCAACGGCTTCGGGCACCAGCGCCAGGGCCACCGTCAGGCCGGAAAGCACATCGTTTTTGATGTTGTCGGGGGAATGTCGGGAAATCAGTTTAAACATGGGCACTCATCAGTCGAAAAAAAACCCGCACATCCTGGTTTGGCAGGATCGCACGGGCTACAGAATGACGGCATTATACACCCGGTCACGCCCTGGAATCCAGGTCACGGCCTGTGTCAGCGATCACTGAACGGATCAGTGAACGCAGACTCAGCCGGGTACGAAAACCGCCTTCTGTGACAAAGCGTGACAAAAAAGGCCTGTTGTGCCGGCGTTTCTTAACCTGTTTTTCACAGATTCCGGTCTAGAGTAACCCGTAATGTCATGCGGCACCTGTGAACAGACCCTTTTCACGGGGACAGTGCCACCGCCTTTTTTCACCGTCTGCCTGCGGCAATGCATGATTTTGCGATGGCTTTCATTTTTTGGCATCAGCCGCTGGCGTATAACAGAAAAAGAAAAACTGGAGAAAAACCATGTACCTGGACCC
>WGBZ01000316.1 GCA_015494035.1 Lysobacterales bacterium
AAATATTGAGGAACTCATCAACGCGGCGGAAAACTTCAGCAAGCCTGAAGAAGACGAGCTGGCGGGTCTTTCCACCCTGGCCTCGTTTCTGGCCCAGGTGTCACTGGATGCCGGCGACCAGGCCGACAAGGATCAGCCCGCGGTGCAGTTGATGACACTGCACAGCGCCAAGGGGCTGGAATTTCCGCTGGTGTTTCTGATTGGCCTGGAACAGGGGCTGTTCCCGCACCAGCGGTCCATGGACGACCCCGAACAGCTGGCCGAAGAACGGCGACTGTGTTACGTGGGCATCACCCGGGCCGAGAAAAAACTCTACCTGACTTATGCCACTTCACGCCGGATGCACGGCAAAACCACTCATGCACGCCCCTCGCAGTTCCTGCGTGAAATTCCAGAAAACCTGGTCAATCAGATAGCCGGAAACGCCTATGCACAGCCCGGCAACCAGTTCGATCAATGGGCCACACCGGCCAGTCACACCCCGACCAGCCCCAGCCACAGCGGTGGCGGCCAAACTGGCCACCTGCCGGAGTTTGCCCGCTTCAAACTCGGGGAAACCGTGACCCACCCGGTGTTTGGTGAAGGCGTGGTGATGGAAGTGACCGGCAACGGGGATCACATTCAGATTGCCGTGGCCTTCAGCGAATTCGGCACCAAGGTGCTGGCGGCCAAATTCGCCAAACTAAGGAGCCTCTGATTGAATCATGGACTCGCTTCTCCCACCTGAAATGTCCGATAACTGCGTTTAAGTCCTTGCCAATAGCTCGCTATTAGCTGCGAACTTCGCCTTGTTCTCGCACATTTCCGGCATAAGCTGCTTCGCCCAGATTCGATCAGAGCTTCCTTAAGCAAAGTCTGATCAAGCGGCTTCGGGCTTACTCAAAGCCGCTGGCGAAAATGGCATCGGTGGGCACCAGCCCCATGGACGTTGGGCCGCTGTAACCCGGGAACACCACGTCAATGTTCGGGTTGCCCAAAAAGTTGTAAACCAGATCGCTCAAAGGCAGGCGAAAATCCGTGGTCACGCGCAGGTCGGTATTCAGGTACAGGTCGGTGTCGCTGATGCCGGGGAAAGTCCCATACACCTGGCCGCCATTGATGGCGCCACCGACCACCATCATCACTTGCGCGGTGCCGTGGTCAGTACCGGTGTTGCCGTTTTCGCGCACGCGACGGCCAAAGTCGGTTTGCGTCACCAGCACCACGTCGTCGGCCTTGCCAGCGCTTTCCAGGTCAGCCATAAAGGCACTGATGGCCTGTGACACTTCAGCCAGCCGGCTGAAGTAATTGCCGTTGCCGCCACTGCCCTGATTTTCGTGCGTGTCCCAGCCGCCGTAGTCCACCGTCGCCACCTGCAGGCCCACGTTTTCCTTGATGACCTGCGCCACCAGACCCAGATCATCAGCCAAGCCGGTATTGGGGTAGGAATCGGGAATGGCCAGATCCATGGTCTGTATCAGTTCCACCGTGTCGGCTGCGGATTGCATGGCCAGATCCAATGGCGTGGTGCCGGCATACAGCTGACGCAAAAAACTCAAGTGCTCCTCGGCGTAGCGGCCGGAATTGGGGTGGAAGCTGCCGGGGTCGTCGATGGAGAAAACCTGGCTTTCCCCACTCAGGCTTTCAGGCGGATTGCCATTGGCCATGCTGGACACAGAGGCACCCGGCGGCAGGTTGCCGGTGCTTTGCAGGTGTCGGGCCAGCCAGCCCGAGCCAATACTGGTGTCACCGGGCGTGCCCAGTTCAAACATTTCCTGCGAATCAAAGTGGCTGCGGGAACCTTGCCCATCGGGCATGCCCACCGCATGCACCATGGCCATTTTGCCAGCCTGATACAACTGATGCAGCTCAGGCACCGAGTCCGGCAGGCCAAAGCCACCATTGAGGTTGAGGATTTTTGTCAACGGCACCTGCAGGTTGGGGCGTTTGCTTTCGTATTCGGCCCGGTGCGTGCCGGTGCGTGGAATGAGGAAGTTGAGTCCGTCCATGCCGCCGCGAAAAAACAGCACAATGAGCGTTTTGCCGGCTACCTG
>WGBZ01000317.1 GCA_015494035.1 Lysobacterales bacterium
CCACGGGCGTAGGTGAGCGACTGGCACCTGTGGCACTGCCGGTTCGGCACTTCGTGCTGATATTGCCCCAAGAGGGCATCTCCACAGCCGAAGTGTTTGCCGATCCGAGCCTGCCCCGCGACAGCCAGGCAATCATTGGACCAGTGCTGCGGATCAAGCGCCTTGGCCAGCGGCAGCGCCTGGCTGTCGCGGGGCAGGCTCGGATCGGCAAACACTTCGGCTGTGGAGATGCCCTCTTGGGGCAATATCAGCACGAAGTGCCGAACCGGCAGTGCCACAGGTGCCAGTCGCTCACCTACGCCCGTGGCCAGTGCCGGGCGCCGGGCGATGAAAACGGGCACATCGGCCCCCAGACTCAAACCCAACGCCTGCAATCTGTCCGCATCCAGCGCACAATCCCACAAGCGGTTCAAGGCCAGTAAGGTACTGGCGGCGTTACTGCTACCACCGCCCAGGCCGCCACCTGCGGGAATGCGCTTACTGACCTGAATACTGACAGGCACCGGTTTTTTGGCAAACCGAAGCAGGCTGTGCGCTGCCTGCCAGATGAGGTTCTTCTCTGTTGGGAGGTCGGCAAAGTCGCCCTTGATTTCGATGGGCGGCTGCTGCGGCGTGGTTTTGGTATCTGACTGCGTGGCACCGGGCAAAGGGGCAAAGCGCAGACTGTCCCCCCAATCCAGCAATTCAAACAGGGTTTGCAGGGCGTGATAGCCATCCGGGCGGCGACCCAGTACACGCAACATCAAGTTCAATTTGGCTGGCGCGCGAACTTCAAACGGCTCGAATAGCCCAGATGACATTCCTTCAGCTGTCATAGGTCTGCTGTTCCTTTTCCTCACTTTCCTTCGTGCTTTCCTTATCCTTTTCCACTTCAGCGGCCTTTCCAGGCACTGGGAACGCCCAGCGGGAAATAAAGACCTTGACCCGATACGGTCCCTTGGTGGCAATGATTTTGTGCGGCAGCCTGCCCAGCACCGTGTCCTTGTAGCGGGAATAGCTGACCGCCCAGCCGTCTTCATTGAACTGGTTAGTCTCTGGATGACTGTTAGCAGCCCGGCTCACAGTGCGCGAGCGTGGCTGGCCAAACAACCAGTATTGAATGGAATCCCAGGGCACCGGCCAGCCAATTTCAGCACTCAACAGGTCGTTGGCCGAAGCGCCGCTGAGGGAGCCCCTGACCGAGCTGGATAGGCGCACGCCATCCGGGGTTTCCTGCAGTTGCCACTGGCCTTGCCCCAGCGGGGCCTTGAATTCAACCCGGTTCAGACCCGCGTCCTTCTGCCACCACAGGCGGCCACTGCCGCTGTTTTCGCCATCGGACAGGGCCAGTTTGCCCACCAGCTTCCACGGCCCGGTTTCAATCCGCTGGCGCAGGGCATTATCCCCGCTGGCATCCGGCCGCGTGCTTTGATGTCTGGGTTGGCATGCCATCAGCAGCAAAGCAGTCACTAAGCAGATAATAAATAACGGAAACCACTGCCTGAATGGAGCGCGTGGCTGGTTCACTTGGTCCATTCGAATCATTCAATATCCCGCGCTGGCAGAATTTTCATCACGTCGGCAAAAATGCCCGCAGCAGTCACCTCACTGCCGGCGCCATAACCGCGCAGCACCAGCGGAATGGGGGAGTAATACTGGCTGAAAAAAGCCAGCGCGTTTTCACCGTCCACCACCGCGTGCATGGGGTCATCCGGCCCTACCGCCTGCACCGACACCCGCGCACCATCGTCATCCACCGTGCCCACATAACGCAGCACCTTGCCACAGGCTGCTGCGTCAGCAATCCGTTGCGCCATGGCCTCATCGGCTGCTGGCAATTGCTGCATGAAGGTTTCGACATCCCCCGCATTCATCAGTGATTCGGGCACGAGAGATTCAATTTCAATGTCTTCCAGCTCCATTTCCCGACCGGCTTCGCGAGCAATAATCAACACCTTGCGAGCCACGTCCATGCCAGACAGGTCTTCCCGTGGGTCGGGTTCAGTAAAGCCTTTTTTCCGCGCCAGCGACACTGCTTCGGACAAACTCATGCCTTCATCCAGTTTGCCAAAAATGAATGACAACGAACCGGAAAGCACGCCGGTGAAACGCCGCAGGTTGTCCCCTGCCCGCAACAAGTTGCGGAAAGTATCGATCACCGGCAAGCCGGCGCCCACATTGGTTTCGTAATGAAACTGACGGTTATGGGCGTGGGCACAGTGACGCAAGTGGCGGTAATAGGCCATGTCGGCGGTATTGGCTTTCTTGTTGGCGGCCACCACGTGGTAACCGGCGGCAAAAAAGTCGGGGTAGGCCCGGGCCACCGAGTCACTGGCCGTGCAGTCCACCACAATCGGGTTGATAAGGTTGCTGCGGCGGCGAAATGCCTTCAGCTTTTCCCGGCTCACTGGCTGCAGGTCCTCATCATCCAGTTGCGCCAGGGCCTCGGGCGAAAAGCCTTCCTCGGCCAACCAGGCGCCACGCGAATTCACCACCCCGCACACGGTCAATGCCAGGTTGTGTTCATTCAGATAATCCTGCTGACGGGCGATCTGCTGCAAAAACGCACTGCCCACCAAACCGGTGCCCACGAGAATAATTTCCGCCTGCTGGCGCGTGTCAAAAAACACCTGATGGCAGGAACGGATGGCGCGTTTCAGGCTGCCCTGATCGATCACAGCCGAAATGGATCGCTCATTGGAGCCCTGGGCGATGGCCACCACGTTCACATTGGCAATGGCCAGTGACTGAAAGAAGCGCGCGGCCGTTCCCCGACGTTGCTTCATTTGATCCGATACCAGCGTTACTACCGCCACGCCGGTCTTGAATTCAATCGGTTCCAGCAGGCGGTTTTTCAACTCCAGTTCAAAAGCGTCTTCCAGCGCCGCCCGGGCGGCTTCCTGATTGGCGGCTTCGAGGCAGAAACTGATGGTGTACTCAGAGGATGACTGGGTGATCAATTTGACCGAAAGCCCGGCATCGGCCATGGCATCAAAAACCCGCGCGGCCATCCCCACCATGCCTTTCATACCCGGGCCACTGACCGACACCATCACCATGTCTTCCAGCCCGGAAATGGCCGCTGCCATGCGCCGCTGATCTTCGGGTGGCTGGCGACTGATGCAGGTGCCGGGCTTGTCTGGCGCAAAAGTGTTCAGGATGCGGCAGGGAATGTCATGCTGCATGAGTGGCGTGATGGTTTTGGGGTGCAGGACACTGGCACCGAAATAGGCCAGCTCCATGGCTTCGGCGTAAGACAGATAAGGCACCGGTCGTGCATCAGCCACCTCCTGTGGATTGGCGCTGTAAATGCCGTCCACATCGGTGTAGATATCACAGCAGCTGGCCTGCAGGCCAACGGCCAGAATGGCGGCCGAATAATCCGAGCCGTTGCGGCCCAGCGTGGTACGTTTTCCTTCCCGATCCGAGGCAGCAAAACCGGGCATCAACAACACATCAGCCTGGCTTTCGGCATATGGCTGCAACCGTTGGCGGCTGAGGGTCAGATCTACTGCGGCCTGAGCCCGCTGGCCGTCAGTCACCACGCATTCGGCCGGGTCAATCAATTCGCTGCTGAGACCGGCGGAGGCCAGTACGGTTTGCATCATGGCGCAACTGAGGTATTCACCCAAGGTCACCAGCCTGCCCCAGGTTTCATCCGGGCATTGCCGCAATAACGACACGCCTTGCAACAGGGCTTCGGCATCAGCCAGCAGGTAGTTCATGCGTGTCAACTGGCGCTGTGCCTCTATGTGGCAAGCGCACTGCATGCTGGCCAGGGTGTCCTGATGGCGTTTTTCAATGGCCTGCAGCAACACACGCCAGTCACCACCACTTTTGGCCGTTTCGATGGCCTCAATCAGCGCGTCCGTAACCCCCTGCATGGCGGAAAGCACTACAGCTGTGCGTTCGTTTTGAGCGCGCTGCCTGATGAGATTGGCCACATGTTGAAACCGTTCGCTATCGGCCAGGGAAGACCCCCCGAATTTGACTACCTGCATGCGTGCATTCCACAGAGTAAAAAAACAGCAGTTTATCGCGTTTCTGTCAGCGGCGAAAGGCGCGCGGCAGGCACAAAGCCCTTTTGAAACCGCGAGTAAATTTCATTATAGTTATTAACCTGGCATCAATATAGGTGGTGCCAGGTTAATAAGGCCATAACAAAAACCACAACCATAAAGAGGGACACCATGACACAACCGGCAAACATACCGCCTGAAGCAAACACCCGTCAAACCGAATCGGCACCCACCGCTGGAGAGCCCCTGCCGTTAATGGCCCCGTGTCGGAAAGTCGGCCTGGACGCGCCCTTCCGGTGGCTCAAGCTGGGCTGGCGGGATTTTACCCGTGCCCTACCCATGAGCTTGGGCTATGGCATAGTCATGGCGTTGATCAGCGCCTTGATTACCTGGGTGGCATGGAAAGCCGGCAGCATCGTGCTGGCCATTGCGCTGGTGGCGGGCTTTTTCTTCATGGGCCCGGCCATCGCCATGGGGCTTTATTCCATCAGCCGGCAGCTGGAAGTGGGCATGCAGCCCAAACTCATGCGTTGCCTGCGCGAAGGCAAAAAGAACCTGGGCAATGAACTGGTACTGGCCTTTATCTTTCTTATTGTGTTTCTGGTCTGGATGCGTGCCGCGTCCATGACGCACATCTTCTTTCCCTCTCACGAATCCATGAAACCCGGCGACCTGGTGCTTTTCCTCAGCATTGGCAGCGCCATTGGCGCAGTGTTTGCGGCATTGATATTCACCGCCGGGGCCTTTTCCATCCCTATGATGATGGACAAGCGCGTAGATGCTGTCACCGCCGTAATCACCTCCGTGTGCGCGGTCTTGACCAACAAGAAAGTCATGCTGCTGTGGGGCACGTTAATCGTCATTGGCGTCCTGTTTGGCATCGCCACCGGCTTTCTCGGCTTTGCCATCATCCTGCCGGTTATCGGCCACGCCACCTGGCACGCTTACCGGGAGGTCATTGACGCCAGCGCCTGGCCCTCTGCGCCTGGACTCGCTGAGTCAAAGGCCTCAGAAACACCCTAACGGCCTCCCGCTTCTACCAATTAAAAGAATAAGGATATAGCGTGACTGCCGGGGCATCAGTCGGTGGGTCAAATAAAGGTTTCAAGCAAGACAAAAAGGCCGACAGGCGGCAAGAAAGGAAGTTAAAGGTCTTTGCGGTAACGGATGTAGGGAATGGTGGAGGAAAAATCTCGCTCAGCCTGGCCGCTCTCACTCACCAGCGGACGGCGGGCGCCAACACTGAGGGTGGAATCATCAAATTGCCAGTCAAACTGTACGCCCAGGGTGGATTGCTGACCCAATCGCTGCCCGCTGTTGTTCATGAATACGTCTGAATTGACGCTGGCGCGAAAGCGCTTGTGGCCCAGGCCAATGCCCAGTGAAGTCACCGTCATCTGCTGAGACTCTTCATGGCCAAGGTCCCGGCTCAAGGCCTGGCCTAGGCCAAAATCAAACCCTAACGTGGCGCTGTCGCCCAAATCCAGTGATGACCGTAGCCCCAGTTGGTAACCTTCCAGTGAAAAGGCCGTGGATGCCGTTTGCCCGGGGTTTCTGTTGGCAGTGGCAATTGAACTGGCCGGAGGCGCATAGCTGAAACCGATGCCACCAGTGTCCTTGCCCGATTCCACCACGCCACCTGTAAAAGCGCCGCTATCGACGGAGGTCGTCCCGTTCGTGGCGGCCTGAGTCTGGATACCGCGCGCGGCAATCACGTCCAGGCTGACTTCCAGCAAGCTGGACAGCGACCAATTAAAAACGGGTTTTTTCCTGAGTTGGTCGTTTGGACTGAGCGCCTTTTCCCCATCGGCGATGCCGGTCACCGCAACCTGGCTGGACCC
>WGBZ01000318.1 GCA_015494035.1 Lysobacterales bacterium
GCGTTATCAGTGCTTCCCTGGCGCCAGGGGCACACCGCGTCTTTCCCAGTAGATGTAGGCTTGCAAAGCCACCATCTTCGGGTCATCCAGTGCCAGGGGGGCAGATTCCAGCGGGTTCATGATGCACCAGTTGATCATTTCACCAA
Organism: Lysobacterales bacterium; assembly: GCA_015494035.1. Classification (GTDB taxonomy): domain Bacteria; phylum Pseudomonadota; class Gammaproteobacteria; order Xanthomonadales; family Marinicellaceae; genus S144-45. Next base: position 147 of record WGBZ01000318.1, read on the forward strand.
TGGTGATCACCTTGCCCAGTTGTTGCTGGAATTTAGGGTAGGTTTCCGGGTGGGTGTTGGTGGCATTGGGGTGGCACTGGTCACAGGATACGGTGTTGGCGTTACCGAGTCCGCCGTGGAATAGTTTTTCACCGTTCTTGACCGCTGCCATGAACTCCTGTTGCCAACGTTTGAGGTCTTGCTGACTGAATTCGTCGGCTGTGGCGGCACAGGACAGGGCCAGTGCCGCGCCCAAGGCCAATGACTTCAGCGGTGAAGCAAATGGGCGTGTGTTGTGCTTGCTCATGAGTCTCTCCTTAATAATGGGTTTGTGGCGGAATGCGTTTATCCGGGTCCTGAAAGCGGGTGTCCACCGGGTGATTTTTTTGCGGATCAAATCGCACAATGCGGTTGGTGTTGTTTTCCCACAGTACGTAATTCAGGTCCACGTCGCCACTGTGCAGATTGATGAACTGCCAACCGGTGGCATCGCGCTCAAAAAACGGGTCGGCCCGGTTCATGGGCACAGTCAGTTTGGGCAGGTGGCTGACACCCTGGGCGTAGGTTGCCGGGTAGGGCCATGGCCAGGCGGTGGCCATGACCGAATGGAAACGGATGTTGTCGATTTGGTTGTACTGGATCTGATGCACGTGGCCATAGAGCACCGTGGCTTTTTTGTAGGGCTTGAGCAGCGAATGTACCTGCTCGGCATCGTCGGTCCAGAAATTCCAGCCTTTGTAGATTTTCTGCAGTGGCGAGTGTGACAGGACCACCACGGGCGTGTCATGAGACACCTTGGCCAGGTCGTTTTGCATCCATTTCCGTTGGGCTTCGCCAACCAGAAAAGGCGACCCGTCCGGGTTGTCAAGGCGCGCCATTTGCTTCATGCGCGCCATGCCGTCTTTCCAGTTTCTGTGGATCCACTTATCGTGGGTCAGGATGCTGTTAAGGACAATAAAATGGACGCCCTTGTGGTCAAAGCTGTAGCGATCCGGCCCCAGCCGTTTTTGCCAGTGGCGACCCAGATCCAGGTAATAATCGTGCTCACCCATCACGTACTTGACCGGGTAGCGCAAGCCACTGAGCATGTCCAGGGCGTGGTCAATTTCTTCGGGCTTGCCCAGCTGCGCCAGGTCTCCGCCATAAATAATAAAATCCGGGCGTGGGTCCATCATATTGGCTTCGGCCACCGCCCGTTTTAATCCCTGATCCCAGTTGCGGACAAATTCCTTGCCCTTGATGTGCGTGATGTGGGAGTCTGAGATAAACCCGAAGGTGAAATTTTGCGGGTGGTTTTTGCCAAAAGCGATTTCCACCAGGCTGATGGGCAAGCTGGCGGCGGCCACGAAAGCCCCGCTGCGTTTGATAAATTGTCTGCGATTGATGTTTTTCATGGGTTTTTGCCTCCGGCGGTGGCTTTATGTCCGCCTGTGTTGCTGTTATCAACGGCAGCCTTTGCCGTTTTACGGGACGTTTTTCTCGCCAGCGCCTGGTATTGCGGACTGGTCAGGCTTTCCAGGAAAGCCACTAGATCGGCTTTTTCCTCATCGCTGAGATCAAGCGGTTTAATGCCCCCGGACAGGAACGGAGTAAGCGGATCATCTGGGTTGACACGGCCGCCGTTGTTATAAAAGTCCACCACTTCGCTGAGGGTTTTCAGCGAGCCGTCGTGCATGTAGGGAAAAGTCAACGCCACATTTCGCAAGGTGGGAGTTTTGAAAGCACCGATATCGCTGAAATCTTCGGTGATTACAAACCGGCCCAGCTCGGAAATTTCCTTGTCGGACAACACGGCCTTGTCAATCATTTCCGCCACGGCATCTGATCCATTGCTGGCATGCTTCATGCGCAGAAATTTCTCGGCAATAGCAGGTTCCCTGCCGGCGATGGCCTTGAAGCCTATGCCAATGTTGTGAAAGCGATTGTCCGTGAACAGGGACTGGGTGTGTTCCACGGTATGGCACGAGGCGCAGCGGGCTTTGAGCCGGAACAGTTCCAGCCCGCGCTTCTGGCTGGCGTTGAGCGCCTTCGGGTTGCCGCCATACTGATAACGATCAAACGGGGAATCGCCGGCGATGACCGTACGTTCGAAGCTGGCAATGGCCTTGGCCACATGGTCTTCGGTGATTTGTTCAGGCTTAAGGTCAAACACTTCTTTGAAGCTTTTGCGGTAATCGGGGTCCTGGCGAATGACTGCCAGTATCGGCTCGTGATTGGGCAAGCCGCCTTCCACCGGGTTTATCGGCGGCTGTTTGGCCTGGCCTTCCAGATCGGGTTCGCGCCCGTCCCAAAACTGCGATTGCATGTAGGCGGCATTGATGACAGTGGGAGCGTTACGCGTGCCTGTCAGTCCCCGGAAGCCTTTGGAAGTGGTCAAATTGTCGGTAAAGGCTTTCTCCCGGGCATGACAGGTGCTGCAAGCCACCTTGCCGTCGGCACTGAAACGCGTGTCATGGAAAAGCTTGTCGCCCAAGGCAATTTTGGCCGCTGTCTGTGGGTTGTCCGCGGGAATGGGCACCGGTGGCAAGCCCAAGGGCGGTTGTGCCTGATCAGCGGCTTTGGCCGCCAGGGTTGGGCCATGTAATAACCCGGCACTGATGGCGCCGGTCATGGCCAGTATCAATGGTTTTCTTTTCATGGTGTGTCCCCTATAGTGTGACGTTTTCATTCATTCAGCTGCCTGCAAGGCAACTGTTCGTAGTGGCAACGGGCGGGCTTTTGTCTCGCAACGCATGTTGGGCTGTACGCCTTCTCATGCGCTGCAGGCATTTCACCCTTTCGCTGCCTGGGCCGTCGTCCTGTCGGCCACGAGCTTGTTTCTGTTGTCAGGATTGTCTGTTATTCACCTGTATTCGCCACGCCATTCCATACCAGGCCCGGTTTGGCCGTGGTTGGCCTTGGGCGAGCGGCAAAAAAAAGCGCCGGCCAATTGACCAGCGCTTTGATCAGGCTTCGCTTTCCAGCAGGCTGCGAAGCATCCAGGCGGTTTTCTCATGCACTTGCATCCGGTTGACCAGCAAATCGACTGTGGGTTGATCGTCTGCGCCATCGGCAACAGGTAGCAGCTCCCGCGCCGTGCGTACCACTGTTTCGTTGTCGGTGACCAGGTTCCGTACCATTTGGGTGGCCGTTGGCACGCCGGTTTCTTCTTCAATGCGGGTTAGCTGGGAAAACGCGCGATAGGAACCCGGTGCCGGTTCACCCAATGTTCGTATGCGTTCGGCAATTTCATCCACGGCCAGCGCCAGTTCGGTGTATTGCTGTTCGAACAGGGCGTGCAGGGTGGTAAACTGCGGGCCTGTGACGTTCCAGTGATAGTTGTGTGTTTTCAGGTACAGGGTATAGCTGTCTGCCAGCAGGTGAGAGAGGCCCTGGGCAATCTGTTTGCGATCGGCCTCGGCAATACCAATGTTGATGCTCATGTTCATGCGTTTCTCCAAAGTTTTTCTGGTTGATGGCTTGAGTCTACGCCTGCCCACACAATGAGTAAAACGGATAATTTCGAATGCCGTATTCGCCAAAACCGAACACGCGCCACAAGGAACGACACGCCGCAACGAGCCATCGGGCGTTGGGATGGCGCTAAATTCAAGCAAAGCGAAAAAGGACGCCAATCATGCAAACCCCTCAGAAAAAACAGCCAGCTGTAGGCATCATTGCCGCCATGCCAGAAGAAATCCGTCACTTGCGAGCGGTTTTACAAGGGGAACGGCTGGCCACGCACGCCGGTATCGATTTTTACACCGGTGGTTTGCCTGCCGGGGATGGGCCGTTGTGCCCAGTGGTGCTGGCCCTGTCAGGCATCGGAAAGGTGAACGCGGCTTTGACCACGCAATTGATGATTGATCGCTACGGCGTAAACCTGGTTGTCAACACGGGCTCTGCCGGCGGCTTGGCCGACAATCAACAGATTGGCGATTTCGTCCTGGCCGACAGGTTGTGTCATCACGATATTGACGTCACTTTGCTGGGTTTGTTGCCTGGTGAGCTGCCCGGTTTACCACGCTATTATCCTGTCAATCCACACTACGTGAAATTGCTCGATACGCTGGCCCGGGAGCAGGGCATTCCCCATCACATTGGCACCATTGCCACAGGGGAATCCTTTATCTACCGGCCAGAACAGGTGGCCTACATCAAGCGCCATTTCGACCAGGTTGTTGCTTGCGAAATGGAAGCCGCCGCAGTGGCCCAAGTGGCGTTTCTGAATCAAGTGGATGCCGTGGTTATTCGCGGCCTGTCGGACATTGCCGGGCACCAGGCTGAAGTCAACTTCGAAAAATACCTGGACCTGGCGGCCCGCCGTTCCAGCCAGTTGGTGAGCGCTTTTGTGTCACGCCTGTCAACCGGTCGCGAGCATGAAGTAGAATAGGCCGCTTCCCTAGCCACTTATCACCCATTCATGCGTCACCGCCACAGCATTTTCTGTGGCAAAATATGACGCTGCAATAAAACAACTGCACAGGACAGGCACTCCATGGAAACAAAGCGAACAAAATCAAGCTATTTAACGTTTTCTGTTCATAATCACTCGGGTCTACGCCCCTGGCTGAATGCCGGCCTGGTGCTGCTGCTGGCCGTGCTTGCTGCGTGTGGTTCACTCCCCGAACGCCAGCACAAAGGCATGATGCAGCCAGGCGTTGACTACCATTCCTTTGCCAATCCAGATGAAGTCAGGGTTCGGCACATCGACCTTGACTTGAAGGCTGATTTTGATAACCAAACCATTGGCGGCACGGCCACTTTGACTATTGACCGACTCAAGCCGGAGGCCAGCACGCTGATTCTGGACAGCCGCAATCTGAAAGTGGAGGGCGTGGAGTGGCTAGCTGGTGCCGATGGAGCAGTGGCCAAACCGCTGCAATGGCACTGGGGCAAAACTGATCCGTTGCTGGGCACTGCCCTGAAAATCAGCTTGCCGAAAAACTCGCCTGCCGGGGAAGAGAAAATCCGAATCAACTACCGCAGTGACCCACAGGCCACAGGGCTGCAGTGGCTGGACAAACAGCAAACTGCCAGTCAGACCGCGCCCTTTGTTTTCAGTCAGAACGAAGCCATACACGGCCGTAGCTGGATTCCGCTGCAGGACACACCTCAGGTGCGCCAGACCTATCACGCCAAAATCCGCCTCCCTGCCGGCATGAAAGCGGTGATGAGTGCCAAAAC
>WGBZ01000319.1 GCA_015494035.1 Lysobacterales bacterium
CAGAAATGGACGATTTTGCGCCCCAAGATGCCGTGTCACGATTCGATCAGAGGTTACTTAGCGTCCCTTCAGCTTTCGCGCAGCAATTCGGTGCTGTTGACCTTGGCCGCTTTCCAGGCCTGGCTGGCATACGACAGCCCAATGGTCACAACCCCAATATGCCGAATGTCATACTCCGTGGCGAATCACACATTTTTCGACCAGGGTTTATTTGATTGTTCACGCTCGGTTTACCCGCATCCGGGGTTTGCCCCCGATGCGGGAACCCCCTTTCGGCATTCTTGACCCGGCATCGGTTTTGATGCCAGTCAAGGGCGGGGCGGTGGCTTATTTGCTATAATCAGCGCTTCTTTTTCCGGCCACGTTTTCCCGCATGTCCAACTTGTTTCTGATCTTTATCGGCGCGGCGCTGATTAATAATTTTGTGCTGGTGCGCTTTCTGGGCTTGTGCCCGTTTATGGGCGTGTCGGGCAAGCTGCAATCGGCCGTGGGCATGGGGCTGGCCACCACCTTTGTGCTGACGCTTTCGGCCATTCTCAGCTACCTGATTCATGCCTACCTACTGCAGCCACTGGGGCTGGAATACCTGAAAACCCTGAGCTTTATTCTGGTGATTGCAGTCACGGTGCAGATCACGGAAATGGTCTTGCACAAGTCCTCGCCGGTACTGTATCAGGTGCTGGGCATTTACCTGCCGTTGATTACCACCAATTGCGCGGTGCTGGGCGTGGCCCTGCTGAATGTACAGGAACAGCACAATTTGCTGGAATCAGCCATTTTTGGCCTGGGCGCTTCGGTGGGTTTTACCCTGGTGCTGGTGCTGTTTTCGGCCATTCGCGAACGGCTGGAGATGGCGGACATTCCCGATTCGTTCAAGGGCGTGCCCATCGCCCTGATCACCGCCGGCATTATGTCGATGGCTTTTATGGGTTTTTCCGGCATGGGCCAGTCGTGATCACGCACGCGAGGCGATATCATGCCTGATGCCCTGCAAGTGCTTTCAGACGCCCATTGGCTGAATGGCTTGCTGGCTATTGGCACCATCAGTGCCCTGTCGCTGTTTTTCGGCCTGGTGGTGGTGTGGGTTTCGCGCAAATTCCGGGTGGAAGGCAACCCGCTGGCCGAGCAGATCAACCAGATTCTGCCCCAAACCCAATGTGGCCAGTGCGGCTACCCGGGCTGCAAACCTTACGCCGAGGCCATTGCCAAGGGAGAAGCGCCCATCAACCAGTGTCCGCCCGGTGGCGAGGAAGGCATCCGCAAGCTGGCTGATTTGCTGGGCGTGGAACCGTTGCCACTGAACGACGAACACGGGCAAACCAAACCGCAGGACATGGTGGTCAAAATCATTGAAGAGGACTGCATTGGCTGCACCAAGTGCATTCAGGCCTGTCCCGTGGATGCCATTATTGGCGCCCCCAAACACATGCACACGGTGATCGCGGACGATTGCACCGGCTGCGACCTGTGCATTCCGGTGTGCCCGGTGGACTGCATCGTGCCGGTTCCCGCGCCACTGCCCACCACCATCCAGCGGATGGAAAAACCGACCTTGAACGCACTGGTGGAGGCCGCCGGGCAATGGTAGGGAACAGCGAAACCATTTCCTACGTGGACAATGGCAAGCTGTGCCAGTTTCACGGCGGGCTGATTCTTGAACACCACAAATGTGAATCCATGGCGCGGCCGCTGGCCCGCCCCCTGCTGCCGGAGTACCTGCGCGTCTCCTTGCGACTCAACCGCGGCAATGTGTCCAAACCCGTGGTGGAAACCGGCGACAAGGTGCTCAAGGGCCAGGTCATTGCGGTACCTGACACACCGCGTGGCGTGTACGTGCACGCGCCCACCTCCGGCATCATTATGGAAATCACCCAGCGGCCAGTGGCCAGCCCGGACGCGGACCTGGCCCCGGTGGTGTGTATCCGGCCCGATGGCAAGGATCAGTGGACACCACGTCAGGCAGTGGCCGAGCCGTTTTCTCTCTCTCGCCAGGAACTGGTGCAACGCATCCGCGAAGCGGGCATCGTGGGCATGGGCGGCGCGGGCTTTCCCACCCACCTCAAATACCAGAAACCGGCGGAACTGCTGATTATCAACGGGGCCGAATGCGAACCCTACATTTCCTGCGATGAACGCTTGATGCTGGACTACCCGCACGAGCTGCTGCAGGGCACACGCCTGCTGATGCACGCCTCCGGCGCCAAAGAAGCCATTATTGCCATTGAAGATCAGGTGGGCCGGGTACGCAGCGTGCTGGAAAAGATTATCCGCGAAAAGCACTACCCGGGCATTCGCGTGGTCAAGGTGCCCACCATATATCCGGCTGGCGGTGAAAAACAGCTCATCAAGGTGCTGACCTGTCAGGAAGTACCGTCCGGCGGCATTCCCATGGACCTGGGCATTGTGGTGCAAAATACCGGCACCGCCAAAGCCGTGCGGGATGCGATTGTGGAAGGCACGCCGCTCATCCAACGCTTTGTCACTGTGACCGGTGATGTGGTGGGCGAACCGCGTAACTTTGAGGCCTTGATCGGCACGCCTTTCCGACACCTGTTAAGCCTGGCCAAAACCGATGATGAGCGCCTGCACCGGCTGGTGGTGGGTGGCCCCATGATGGGATACGCCATGCCGGAAGTGGGCACAGGCATCGACAAGACCAGCAACTGCCTGTTGGCCCTGAGTGAGGAAATCACCCGTCACCACGGCCCGCTGATGCCGTGCATTCGCTGCGGGGAATGTGTCAATGTCTGCCCGCAGGAGCTGTTACCGCACCAGTTGCATTGGTACATCAAGGGTGAAAACCTGGAAATGGCCCGCGAACACCACGTGTTTGACTGCATCGAATGCGGCGCCTGCGCCTGGGTCTGCCCCAGCCAGATCAAGCTGGTGGACTACTACCGCTACGCCAAGGCCGAGCTGCGTTACCTGGACTACAAAAAAGCCAAAGCCGAACGCGCGCGGGAACAGCACGAAAAACATGACCGGCGGCTGGAACGGCTCAAGGCCGAGCGGGCGGCACGCCGGAAGCGGCACACGCAACGGCTGAAAGACCCGGCCAGCGCGCGCGAAAACATCGCCGCCACCCTGGAACGGTTAAAGCAGAAACCGGCCCCAAACCGCGCCGGTGAGCCGGCGTCAATCAGCCCGGAGGGCGACAAATCGAAGGATAATACAGCCGAGACCACGGATAATCCCGAATCAAGCAACCGCACGGAAACAACCCCATCAGGCAAGGACAATAACCCGGCATGAAACTGAGCATCGAAAGCGCACCACATATTCCCCGCCCCATCAGCGTGCAGAAGGTCATGGGTCTGGTGATTCTGGCACTGGTGCCTGCCCTGCTGGCACACTGGTGGTTTTTTGGCCCGGGCATTCTCGTCCAGGTCATCCTGGCAGTAGGCTTTGCCCTGGCCTTTGAAGCGGCCATGCTGAAGGCCCGGCAGGTGCCACTGAAGCCCTTTTTGACAGACCTGAGCGCGGTGCTGACCGGTATTCTATTTGCCCTCTGCGTGCCGCCGCTGGCGCCCTGGTGGATCGCCTTGCTGGGTATGTTCTTCGCCATAGTGGTGGCCAAGCAGCTGTATGGCGGTATCGGCAACAATATTTTCAACCCGGCAATGCTGGGCTTTGCGGTCATGCTGATTGCCTTTCCACGCGAGATGTCCAACTGGCTGGCGCCACGTGACATTGCCATTCACATGCCTGGCCTGTGGGAAACCCTGCAACACATTTTTACCGGTGGGCTGAGCCAGTCCCAGGTGGCGTATGACACCCTGACCCAGGCCACACCTCTGGACACCATCAAGAATGGCCTGCGGCAGGGACAGGCCTTGAGTGAAATCCGCTCGCAACCGGTTTTTGGCGATTTTGGCGGCATGGGCTGGGAATGGATCGCCAACTGGTATGCCATCGGCGGGCTGTTTCTGTGGCGACAGCGCATTATTACCTGGCACGTACCGGCGGCTGTTATTCTCACCACCATTGCCTTTTCGCTGCCGTTTTTTCTGTACGATTCGGACGTATTTCTCAGCCCCTTGCAGCACCTGTTTTCCGGCGGCACCCTGCTGGGGGCATTCTTTATCGCCACCGATCCGGTCACTGGTTCATCCACGCCGCGCGGCAAACTCATTTTCGGCGCTGGCGTGGCCATCCTGATGATTCTGATTCGCCAGTTTGGGACTTTCCCCGACGGGGTGGCGTTTAGCGTCTTGCTGATGAACAGCGCGGCACCGCTGATTGACCGATTGACCATTCCCAAGCCTTACGGCACCAAGGGACAGCGCCATGGATAAAAAAGTTTGGGTCATTCCGATCACGCTGGCGGTGATGACCTTGCTGGCCAGCGCCTTGCTGTTTTTCACCGAAGCCGCCACGCGCCAACGCATTGAAGAACAACAGCGACAGAAGCTTCTGCGCAGTCTGCAAACCATCGCCCCGGCGGACTATTACAGCAATGACCTGGTGGCCAGCGCCAGCCCGTTGTTTGAACCGGAAGCCCTGGGACATCGTCAACCGGAGCCGTTTTACCGGGGTTATAAAAACGGCCAACTATCGCTGGTTATCCTGCCGGTGACCGCGCGCAAAGGCTACAGCGGGGATATCAGGCTACTGGTGGCCATCAATCCCCGCGATGGTACAATCATTGGCACCAAAATACTGGAACACCATGAAACCC
>WGBZ01000320.1 GCA_015494035.1 Lysobacterales bacterium
GGCTTCTTGCACCGTGATGCGGGTCAGGAAATCCGACAATGACAAACCCGACTGGTGCCGGGCATGGCCATAAGTCGGCAGCACATGATTGGTGCCACTGCAGTAATCCCCCAGGGATTCCGGCGTCCATGGCCCGACAAAGACCGAGCCGGCGGCGGTGATGCCTTCCACAAAGGGACGAGGGTTTTCCAGTTGCACAATCAGGTGTTCCGGGGCATAGGCATTGCTCACCGCCAGCATCTCGGCCTCATCTGGCACCAGAATCAAACGCGCGTGTTGCAGGGACTGTCGCGCCGTGCTGGCACGGCCAAGGTCATCCACACGCTGTTCCAGGTGAGCTCTGACTTCCGCCAGCAGGTCCGGATTGTCCGTCACCAACACCACTTGCGAATCCGGCCCGTGCTCGGCCTGGCTCAGCAGGTCACAGGCGGTGAAAACCGCCGGTACCGAGCCATCGGCCACCACCAGCACTTCCGAGGGCCCGGCGGGCATGTCAATACCAGCGCCAGACGGGTCGGCCGCCACCTGCTGTTTGGCCTCGGTGACCCAGGCATTGCCGGGGCCATAAATCTTGTCCACCTTTGGCACGCTTTCGGTGCCATAGGCCAGGGCGGCAATGGCCTGCGCTCCCCCGGCCAGATAAATGGTATCAACCCCACACAATGCCGCCGTGGCCAAAACCACCGGATCCGCGCCATTGCCGTTGACCGGCGGCGTGACCAGAACGCGTTGCGGGCAGCCGGCAATGGCCGCTGGCACCGCCAGCATCAACACGGTGGAAGGCAGCGGCGCCGTGCCAGCGGGCACATACAGACCAACCCGTTGGATGGGACGGTACATGGCTTCGCAGACAACCCCCGGGGCGGTTTCCACCCGTAGCGGCTGCGGCCATTGAGCCTGATGGAAGCAGGCGATGCGGTCTTTGGCCCGCTCGATGGCCTGGCGCAATGCCGGCTCCAGTCCGGTCAGCGCCTGGGCGATCTGTGCAGGCGACACCCGTAACTGTTTCAGGCCAACCCCGTCAAAACGGCGTGTGTATTCGCGCACCGCTGCATCGCCCCGCTCACGCACCTGCTGCAGGATTTCAGCCACCTGCCCGCTCCGCTCGCTGGACGCATCGGGCTGTGGGCGCGCCAGTGCCGCTTTTTTCTGAATCGGGGAAAGGCTGGGCCAAAGAAATGTTTGCATGGATTTCATGGGCAGCACCTCAGGCCAGCATTTTTTCCACTGGAAACACCAGGATGGCTGTGGCGCCGATGGCTTTCAGCTGTTCCAGGTGCTCCCAGAGCACGTTTTCGCGGCACAGGGTGTGCACCGCCACGCGCTGGTCGGTGCCGGCCAGAGGCAGAATGGTTGGAGATTCAGCTGCAGGCAGAATATCGCCAATGGCCTGTAGTTTCTCCACCGGCGCATGCAACATCACGTATTTGCTCTCGCTCACTTTCAGCACCGAATCCAGCCGTTGTAAAAGCCGATCCAGCAACGCCTGTTTCGGGCCTTCGCCACTGAGGTCCCGTTGATACAACGCCGCTTCGGATTCCAGCAGGGTTTCCACTTCACGCAAGCGATTGGCCGCCAGCGTGGCGCCACTGGAGACCAGATCGCAAATGCCATCGGCAGTGCCCAAACGGGGCGCGATTTCCACCGAGCCGGAAAGATAAACCAAGCGCGCGGACACTCTATGACGCTGCAGAAATTCACGCAGCAGGCCGGGGTAGGAAGTGGCCAGAGTCTTGCCGTTCAAATCCGCCGGTTGCGCGTAAGCGGCCTGCGCCGGCAAGGCGATGGACAGGCGACATTTGCCATAACCAAGCCCGCGGATTCGTTGTGGCGTTGCCCCGCTCTGGCCGGCTTCCTGGGGTTGTTGACAGGCCCGCTCCAGGGCCACGTTATCACCCACCAGGCCCACGTCACAGATGCCTTCGGCCAGAAAACCAGGGATGTCATCGTCCCGCACCAGCAACAGGTCCACCGGCATGTTGCGCCCATAACAGAACAGTTCGTCCTTACTGCGGGCGAAACTTAGGCCGCAGCGCTCCAGTAAATCCAGGGACTTTTCTGTCAGGCGGCCGGACTTCTGAATGGCGATCTTGAGTCGAGGCGATTCAAGCATGGCGCTTTGCTGGTTTTGTGTTGTGGCCGTCATGAGGCCGATGCCTTCATGGTGTCATCGGTATCGGCAGATTCACGTTTTGAACCAGAGTTCGCCGTTTCCAGGGCTTCCAGCGCGGCCTGATAGCCGCCGTTGCCCATTTCCAGAAACCGGGCCACGCGACCCACGGTGGTGACGCTGATGCCGGTTTTTTCGTTGATGGCCCGGTAGGACAGGCCACGTTGCAGCAGCTGCACCACCGTCCAGCGATCCACCATGGCCTGCAATTCCGCCGGCGTGCACAGGTCCAGTAAAAACGCCTTGACTGCTTCAGCATCTGGCAAGGCGGCCATCACCGCACTTAGGGGCAGGAGTTGATCCGACCAGTCGCTATTGATTTGTTCCGGTTTTGTTTTCATGGTCTGCGTCCGATGGCTGATTTAATGTATTAGCGCGTTAATACATTGAATCATACGGCAGACACGCGAAGAGCTCAAGCGTTTTTTGATTTTTCAGGGAAAGGCTGTTTCCCTGACACCAAGCAAAAGCCGGCGTCAGGGAACCATTGGCCGGCAAACAAATACGTCAGTACGCCGGCTTAGTGTTTTTCTGAACGGTGCAGGAAGTAGAGCCCCAGCGACAAGGCCAGGATAGAAACGGAAAAGTAGATCATTTCCAGCGGGCTTGAGTATTTGGTATTCAGCACACCCTGGAAAAAGCTGACCACCAGCACCATAACAATCACCTTGGCCAGCGTGGCCTTAAGTTGATCGAGCGAGTCTATTTCCAGAATTTTTGATGCCTGATTCTTGCGCGCCGGCTCGATTTCGTCAATAAACAGCTCATACAGGCCAAAGCTGAAAATCAGCAACACCACCGCAATCAGGTACAGGTCCACCGCGCCAATGATGCCACCCACCACCTCTCCGTGTAGTGCTTTCATGTCGGTTCCCGTGGTGAGTGCATGGGCGACTTCTCCCACCATGTGTGCGATCTCGACACTGGCCATGACAAAAAGCACGATGGCCCCGGCCATGCCGAACAAAACGGCCAGTAATACCACCAGTCGTGATTGCCACAGGGTGTTTTCAAACGCTTTTTTTAACCTGCTCACTGCTTTCTCCGTGCTGTATTGGGTTTTGGTATTATTAACCTGCCAGTGTGAGGGGACGAGCTGGAATTTTCAAGATGACGTCGCGAAAAAAGATAAAACGATAGATAAAAGAGGTATTAAAGGTGCAAGAAAAGGGAAAGAACAACCCCGTCAGATTGCCTGGCTGGCCGCAGGCCCTGACGTTGGTGCTCAGCATACTGGTCCTGGGCATGGTCTTGCTGACCTCTTTTAACGTGGTGGCACGGTATGTTTTTCAGCGCGTGTGGATTCCCCTGCAGGAACTGGTGGTTTACTGGCACGCCACGGTTTTCATGTTGGGCGCCATTCTCACCTGGCTTGGCAACCGGCATGTGCGGGTGGACATTTTCCAGCAAGCCTTTCCCGCGCGCGGGAAGCAGAAAGTGGAGACATTTGGCCGCTGGTTCCTGCTGTTGCCGTTTATGATTTTTATGGCCGTCATCAGTTTCGACTACGTGTACCAGGCGTGGCTGCGGCAGGAAGGTTCGGCGGAAACCGGTGGGCTGGGTGGCGTGTATCTGATTAAAAGCTTGTTGCTACTGGTGCCTGTGCTTTTTATCCTGCTGCTTGTTCGCCAGAGCTGGCAAAGCCGACACAGGCCAACACCGGGGAAGGGCGGCTGATGGAACCGGTTTTCGCCTTTGGCCTGTTTATGGCGGTGGCCCTGGTGTTGATGCTGGGCTACCCGGTGGCCTTTACCCTGGGTGGCGTTTCGCTGTGGTTTGCCCTGCTGGGCTGGCTTACTGGCTGGTTTGATCCTGCCTTTTTGCAGGCCTACCCCAGCCGCGTCTATGGCATTATGACCAACGTCACTCTGATGGCCGTGCCGCTGTTCGTTTTTATGGGGCTGGTGCTGGAAAAATCCCGCCTGGCCAATGCCTTGCTGGAAAACCTGGCCGCGCTCATGGGCGACAAACGCGGGGGACTGGGGTTTGCCGTGCTGGCCGTGGGCACCCTGCTGGCGGCGGCCACCGGCATTGTGGGCGCCACGGTGGTGACCCTTGGCCTGCTGGCCTTGCCGGTGATGCTGAAAAACGGCTACGACCCGGCCCTGTCGGCCGGCACTGTGGCGGCCACCGGCACGCTGGGGCAAATCATTCCTCCGTCCATTGTGCTGGTGCTATTGGGTGATGTGTTATCCAACGCCTATCAACAGGCGCAGTTGAGTCAGGGCATTTATTCCCCCAGAACCGTTTCCGTGGGCGACCTGTTTGCCGGCGCCATTGTGCCGGGCCTGATGCTGGTGGGCCTGTATGCCCTTTACTGGCTGTGGGTGATATGGCGCCACCCACACAAGGCGCCGCCACTGCAAGAGACGCCTTGCGTCAGTCTCAAGGCCATAGGCAAATCGCTGTTGCCACCGTTGGCGCTCATCGTGCTGGTGCTGGGTTCCATCCTGTCCGGCTGGGCCACGCCCACCGAAGCCGCTGCCGTTGGCGGCATGGGTGCGCTGGCACTGGCTGCCTGGCAGCGCCGTCTGAACTGGCCGTTGCTGCTTGAAATCAGCCGCGAAACCGTGCTCATTACCGCCATGATTTTTATGGTGCTGCTGGGCGCCGCGCTGTTTTCACTGGTGTTCAAGGGTTTTGGTGGCGACGAGCTGGTGCGGGATTTTCTGCACAATTTGCCCGGCGGCAAATACGGCGCCCTGGCGGTGGTGATGGCTGTCATGTTTGTGCTGGGCTTTATTCTCGACTTTATCGAGATCACCTACGTGGTGCTGCCCATTGTCGGGCCGGTGTTGCTGGCCATGGGCTTTGACCCGGTGTGGCTGGGCGTGCTGGTGGCCATTAACCTGCAAACGTCCTTTTTGACGCCACCGTTTGGCTTTGCCCTGTTTTACCTGCGCGGCGTGACCGACATTGACAGCCGCCACATTTACCGTGGCGTGGTGCCATTTATCGCCCTGCAACTGTTATTGATGGCCATTCTGGTATGGCAACCTGACCTGGTCCGCCATTTTTAAGTAACGGATCGCTTCAGCAATGAACAGCCGTGGAGTGGCCATCCCTGGTGATTTTCCGTTTATGGACTAAGGTAGCTGTAGCCTTTTTCCTGCAGTTCCATCATGTGTGGCACGCCGTTGGAAACGGTCTTGACCCCAGGAATCAGCTGGAGTTTTTTACCGGTGTCCCGCTCAATGGTCTTGAGGGTTTCGGCGCAGGCGGTAAAAACCACGCCTGACATCATCAGGCTTTCAATGCGCGGCTTGAAAATGCTGTCGGTGGTCAGGAAGTAAATCCCCGGGCCATACACCACAATTTCCACCTGCACGTCATCCGGGCCAAAGTATTTTTGCGTGTTGACGGCATTGGTCAACACTTCCGATTGCAGCTTCTTGTCGTCCTTGTTCATCTGGATCACCAGCTTGTGGGGCGCTTCATCCCCAAAAGGTGAAGCCTGAACACGATCCACCCCACAGGCACTAATGGCCAGTGCGGCCACAAACATTACGGCAAAAGCCGCGCTAAAGGATTGACTGGTCACTATTTTTTTCATGCGATCTGGAACTCCCGTTTGGATGTGCAGTCCATTATAGCCTGAAAAAAACCCTGGCCGATTAGGGAGCCTCAGAATGAATCTGGCGCGAGCAGATTGTCGTGAAAAATTGTTCAGTTCAAGGCGCAAACCACACGCAATAGCAAGGCTATTGTGAAGGTTTGCAACTCAGAAATGGGCAATTTTACGCCGCAAGATGCCGTGTCACGATTCGATCAGAGCTTCCTTAGTGCCATGGCTGGCCACACGCCAGTGGCTGCGCCGTTTCAGTCGTTCTTTGCCCGGCCAGCCTCACGCGCGGCGAGCATGCGGCTTGAAAAGTTCGCAAATGCTGCCATATTTATGTGCCAAACGTGATAATAATGGCTCCACACCCAACCGGAAACGCCCATGACCCAACATTCCATTGAAGCAAACCAGCAGGCCTTTGCGGCCGTGCGCGAATCACTCTCTGAAGAAATTCTCGGCCAGAGCAAACTGGTTGACCGCTTGTTGATGGCCTTGCTGTCGCATGGTCACTTGTTGGTGGAAGGGGCGCCGGGCCTGGCCAAGACTACCGCCATCAAGGCGCTGAGTGAACGCGTGGATGGCGACTTCCATCGCATTCAATTCACCCCTGACCTGTTACCGGCCGATCTCACCGGCACAGAGATTTACCGCCCGCAAACTGGCGAATTCGAGTTTCAGCCCGGGCCGCTGTTTCATAACCTGATTCTGGCCGACGAGGTCAACCGCGCCCCGGCCAAGGTGCAATCGGCGTTGCTGGAAGCCATGGGCGAGCAACAAATCACCGTGGGCAAGAAAACCTACAAACTGCCGGAGCTGTTCCTGGTCATGGCGACTCAGAACCCCATCGAGCAGGAAGGCACCTATCCCCTGCCCGAGGCGCAACTGGATCGCTTTCTCATGCACGTGACCATTGACTACCCGGACCCGGACACCGAAGCGGCCATTTTGCACCTGAACCGCAAAAAAGCGCTGAAGGAATTTGACCAGCAGGACAAGCCCAAACCCATGCTCACCCAGCAGCAGATTTTCGATGCCCAGAAACAGGTGCTGCAACTGTATATGGCCGACAACCTGGAACGCTACCTGATCGAGCTGATTCTGGCCACGCGCACACCGGAAAAATATTCCGCCGATCTCAAACGCGCGATCCAGTTTGGCGGTTCACCACGGGCCACCATTTCGCTGGACCGCACCGCGCGCGCCAATGCCTTTCTGAATGGCCGCGATCACGTGACGCCACAGGACATTCACGACGTGATTCACGACGTGCTGCGGCATCGCCTGATCCTGAGCTTTGAGGCCGAAGCAGACGGCATCACGCCCGATGACGTGATCGACCAGTTGCTGGACGTTGTGCCATTGCCGTGAGCGCTGCATCGGCCCGAAAAAACAGCCAGGCTGAGGAAGCCACCCGCGTGAGCGTGGATGCCCTGTTGCGCCAGCGCCATCACGTGCGGCGCTTTGGCCTGAATGCCAAACTCAAGGCCACCTCGGCCATTTCCGGCCTGCACGGTTCGCGTTTTCGTGGCCGCGGCATGGACTACGCCGAATCGCGCATTTATGAACCCGGCGATGACATTCGCAACATTGACTGGCGCGTCACCGCCCGCACCGGCAAGGCGCACACCAAAATGTTCAGCGAAGAACGGGAACGCCCGGTGGTTTTCGTCGTTGACGCCAACCCGAGCATGAAATTCGGCACGCGCAAACAGTTCAAATCCGTGGCTGCGGCCAAAAGCGCCAGCCTGCTGGCCTGGTCGGTGGTCAACAACGGCGACCGCGTGGGCCTGATG
>WGBZ01000321.1 GCA_015494035.1 Lysobacterales bacterium
CCGCAGGGCATTGAGCAGGGATGACTTGCCGCTGCTGACCCGCCCCACCGCAGCCACGTGCAAGCGGCCATTTCCCAGCTTGTCCAGCAAGCGCCGCAACTGGTCATACTCCGTGGCCAGTTCACGCCTGACCGAAGCCGGGATGGCGGAATCTTCCAGCAGTTTCTTCAGACTCGCCAGCGCGCGCTGATCGGGTGATTCAGAAGACCTGACGTTGGATTTTATGGCGTTGGCAGGCGGGTTTTTGTTGGTCTTTGTGTCGGCCTTGCGGGTGCTGCTGGATGGAAAGTGCTTTCGCACAGATTGCAACCACCCGCTCGGCGCGCGTTGGGTGATGCGTTTGGCTTTTTGAAACCAGTTTTTCATTCATCAGAGTTTACCAGCACACCTGCGTGACAATGGGAAATCTGTTCTGTCGTTCTCATCAGTAAAAGTAACGGCCATCAAAAATTCCGGAATATTCGAAAGCCTGCGTTTGACAATCAAGGCAAGGGGAGTATTATTTGAGCACAGAAAGACCTAGGTGGATACCAGGCTTCGATTGTATAAAACCATGCAACAATAACAGTTGTTCGAATACCCGGGCGTGTGTGCGGTTTTAGGGGGTTAACAATAAAGCAAAGACAGGAGAAGAGTCATGAAAAGAAGAACCTTTTTTTTGAGCGTGCTCGGTGGCATGGCGTTGGTTTCAACAGTGCCGGCCGTTTATGCCCAGGAGCAGGACGATCCGCTGGCCGATTTTTACAAGAAGCCGTGCGGCGATAAAAACAAGCCAGCGGATTTTCAGCCGGGTGTGTATCAGGTGACGCTGACCAATCTGGATCCGGATTACTACGGGGATATTGTGCCTTACAATATCAATACGTTTGGCAAGGCAGTGAATGGCATGGTGGGCCTGCCCATGGAAACCGGGAAGCGTTATTATTTCAGCATGCCCCAGGCGGGCAAGCTGGCCATTCAGTTTACCCCGGAACCTGACCACCTGGGTTACCACATGGTCAAGGTGGAAGTGTTCAGGAAAAACAAGGCCGGCGAACTGGAGCTACTGGCCAGCAATCACGCGGGTTTTGGTTGCACAGGTAATGGGGCGGAGGAACAGACCCGCATGCGGTGGACCGATTTGGGGCTGGAAGTGGTGATGCGGCGTGTGCCCGAGGACTCACCGGCGGCCATGGCTACTAGCGAATAACTGAGCTATTAGGGAAGCTGCTATTTTCCTGGCGGCTGCGGCTGTCAGGAATTCACGGCCTTGAGGGCGACTTTGGCCAGGTCGCGGGCCAGTTTTTCGCTGTTGCCAAACAGGTTCTGTTCGAATTTTTGCCGGGCCACGGCTTCATCCAGCGTGCCCAGTTCGGCCACGGTTTCGGCCACGGCATTGCCCAGGGCATTGAACAGGATGCCATAAGCCACCGCGTGCATGGCGCCGCCGGCGGCGGTGCCCAGGCCGGGAAAGGACTTGAGCGCGTTGCCAGCCACCGCCAGCACCACCGAGGCCGAAGTCTTGAGCTTGCCACCGGCCAGTTTGATCAGCCGGTCAATTTCCATCTGTTTGGGGCTGACGCCATACAGGTCGCAGATTTGCCTGACCATGCGCGTGGCCAGTGTGCCCTGAATCACCAGATCGGAACCCGGGGTGATGGCTGCCATGGCGCCAAGCACGGCGTTGCGGGTGGCGCTGCGGATGATGCGTTGCGCTTCCTGACGGTTGTATTGCTGACGGGCCCGGTCGAGTTTTTCCGCCGCCAGCATCAGGATGGCCGCATCGCGAAACCGGTTGAGGGCTTCCGGGTTATTGGCCACCACCTGTTCAATGGCCTCAAGCAGAGGCTTGATGTTGGCGGGTTTTTTGCGCAATTGTCGGCTTTCGTGGCCGCTGGCGTCGCGGTAGACAATGCTTTGCGTGCCACCGGTGGCGATAATGGCCACCGGCACGCTGTTGCCGGTGCGTTTCTGCAGGGTGTCGAACAGCTGGCTTTGTTCGTCCGGGTTATAGCGGTCGGCCTTGTTGAGCGCCATGACCAGGGGTTTGCCGGTGCGTTTGAGCTTTTCCAGCGCCTGTGTTTCGGTGCGGGTGAGGTCGGAATCGGTGAGAAACACCACCACGTGGGCGCGCAGGGTTTCTTCCAGGGCAGTTTTTTCCTGTTCCGGGTCCAGGTCGTCAAAGCCCGGCAGGTCAATAATTTCCAGGTTGTTGTGCCGGTAGCGGTGAATGTCGCGGGTGGTGCCAGCGCGCACGTCCACGTCTACTTTTTGGTCGGGAAACAGCGCCTGGATAAAGGAGCTTTTGCCTGAAGACACGGTGCCATACAGGGCGATCTGAAAATGCCCCTGGCCGCGGCGGCGGTGCAGTTCCTCCAGTTCGGCCTGAGCCTCGGCCACGTCCACCCCGCGCGCGGCTTCCTGGCGCACTTTTTCGCTCAGGCTGGATTCGTCAATGGCTTCGATTTTCTCCGCGGTGGGCTTGACGCGCACCAGAGACAGCCAGAGCCATAATCCCATCGCGCTGACAGCCAGCAGAGCCAGCAGATACAGGCCCACCACCCACACCGGCGCGGTTTGCAGAAAGTGCCAGATATTGAGCAGTTTTTCGGCCAGTATCAGCACCAGCAGCAAGGCCGCCAGTACCGCAAAAATCACCAGCACTGTGAGCAGGGTGCGGGAATTGATTTTCATGGCGAACGCTCCGCGCCGGCGGTTCCGGTGCAGGACGGGCCGTTGAGGACAATGCCATGTTGCTGCAGTTCGTCCATCAGGCGAGTAAACCAGCTGTCGTTGGCGCCAATCATTTCCGGCGCGATGACCCCATGGGGCAGTTGTCCGGCTTCGGCCAGCAACAGTCGCATGGCCGCGGCGGCGGTGTAGCCGGTGGTGCGCGCCATGGAGG
>WGBZ01000322.1 GCA_015494035.1 Lysobacterales bacterium
CTTCCAGGGCCACGTCCACCGGCATACCGATTTCGATTTCCAGTTCGCCGTCTTCGGTCTTAAATTCGTCCAGCGGAATAATGCCTTCGGATTTCAGGCCGGCGTCAACAATGGCGAAATCGTTTTCGATGCCAATGACTGTACCTTGAATGATGGTGCCAGGGGTCAGTTTTTTGCTGGCGAGGTCTTGCTCGACCAGCTGTTCAAAGTTTTCGCTCATAAGATTAAATGGGTTTTAAAACGCAGCATCACGCAGGGATTGGTGATGTCTGGAGTCTTCTGCACGCAATTGCCTGCGCGCTCGTTAAACACAATAACAGGCCTTGGATTCGTCAGCGAACCCGTGAGCCTGAGCCAGTTTTTCCAGGGAAGCGCTGAGCACTTCCCTGGGGAACCTCTGATCGAATCGTGACACAGCATCTTGTGGCGTAAAATCGTCCATTTCGTACGTTACAAACCTTCGCAATAGCCTTGCTATTACGTGCGGTTTGCGCCTTGAACTGAACAATTTTACACGCCAATCTGTTCGCGCCAGATTCAATCAGAGCTTCCCTAGTCAATAAGTCCCTTTTGCCGCAGCAATTCCCGCGCCTGCTCAAGCACCTGATCGACACTTAGCGAACTGGTGTCGATAACCACGGCGTCATCAGCAGGCACCAGCGGCGAAACGGCCCGTCTGGTGTCGCGTTCGTCGCGTTGGCGGATCTCATCGAAAAGAGCGGCGATATTAGCACTAAACCCTTGATTTTTCAATTGTTTATGGCGTCTTTTGGCCCTTTCCTCGGCACTGGCGGTCAGAAACAGTTTGGCCGGCGCATCGGCAAAAACCACCGTGCCCATGTCACGGCCATCGGCAACCAGGCCCGGCGCGCGGGCAAAGGCTTTTTGCCGGTCCAGCAAGGCCTGGCGAACCTTGGGCAAGGCCGCCACTTGCGAAGCCACTTTGCCGCAGGCTTCGGTGCGGATATCGGCTGACACGTTTTCGCCATCCAGCCACACCTGCGCCAGTTCGTCGTCAGTGCTGCGGAATTCCAGGTCCAATTCACCGGCCAGACGCGCCAGCGCGTCCTCATCCTGACTGGAAACACCGGATTCCATGGCTTTGTAGGCCAAAGCGCGGTAAATGGCGCCGCTGTCCAGCAAATGCCAGCCCAGTTCGCGCGACAGGCGTGAAGCCAGCGTGCCTTTGCCAACACCCGAAGGGCCGTCGATGGTTAGGATTGGCACAGGAGAGGTGGCATTGGGCTGGGGGTTGGCTTCTGGCATGCGGCTTCCGTCGGTGATGTCAATGGCGTCAATAGTCATGCCCAGTGAACGGGCGTGCTGGATAAATTCCGGGTAGGAGGTGGCGATGTTCTGGCAACCGCTGACCGTGACCGGTGCTTCGGCCAGATGGCCTGCCACCAGAAAACTCATGGCACACCGGTGATCGCCTGCGGCATCCACCTGGCCGCCGCCTATTTTACCACCGTGGATAATCACGCCGTCGGGTTTTTCCACACAGGCTACGCCCAGGCGTTGCAAACCCGCAACCATTACGGCAATGCGGTCGCTTTCCTTGGCTCGCAACTCCGCCGCTTGACGCACACGCGTCCTGCCCTGGGCCAGCGCCGCGGCGATGAAAATGGCCGGAAATTCGTCAATGGCCGAAGGCACCAGCTGCGGATCGATGTCGACGCCACGCAATTGTTTTCCCCGCACCCGCACATCGGCCATGGGTTCACTGCCCTGGGTGCGCTGATTCTGTAAGGTGATGTCCGCGCCCATGGCGCGCAGGATAGCGATAATCCCGGCCCGGGTCGGGTTGATGCACAGGTCCGTCAACAAGACCTCGGCACCGGGACTGGCTGCGGCTGCCACCATAAAAAAGGCGGCCGAAGAAATGTCCGCCGGCACGTCCACCGTGCTGGCCCGCAGGGCTTGTTGGCCGCTGATGCAGGCACTGTTGCCCTGTACGGTCACGTGACAGGAAAACGCCGGCAACAGGCGCTCGGTGTGATCGCGGGATTTGACCGGTTCACTGACGCAGGTCTGGCCGGATTGCCTTTCAGTGGTAAACAGTCCGGCCAGCAACAGGCAGGACTTGACCTGGGCACTGGCCACCGGGCTGTCGTAGTGGATGCCGTGCAAGCTGAAGGTTGGCCCACAGTGCAATGGCGCCGTTCCTTCTGCCGTGCCGGCAATGCGCGCGCCCATGGCCTGCAGGGGTTTGATAATGCGCGCCATGGGCCGGGCATTGAGTGAGGCATCGCCGGTCAGTTCACTGGCAAAAGGCTGCGCGGCCAGCACACCGGCCAGCAAACGCATGGCGGTGCCCGAGTTGCCGCAATCAATAGGTGTTTCCGGTGCTTGCAAGCCACGTTCACCGGTGCCGGTGATCAATAGTGTGTTGTCGTCCTGCCACTTGACTTGTGCCCCCAGTTGTTGCATGGCGCGCAACGTGGCCAGGCAATCGGCGGAACGCAAAAACCCGTTAATGCGCGATGTGCCCGCAGCCAGACCGGCAAAAATGGCACAGCGATGGGAAATGGATTTGTCACCAGGCACCCGCAACTGCCCGTGTAGCGGCGGGGCCGGTTGCGCCTTCAGCATCTGGCTGGTTTTTGCCACGGCCTCGGGTGACTGTGACCCTTTGGCGGGCTTCATTCGGCCACAGCCTTTTCCAGCGCACCATCCAGACGTTGCATCTGTTCCGGCGTGCCAATGGTGATGCGCAGGCATTCCGGCAGGCCGTAATTGGCCACCGGGCGGGTGATGATGCCGGCGTGCAGCAGGCTGTCAAAAATCGGCATGGCGTCGCGCTGAAAATCCACCAGCAGAAAATTGGCGGTGGAAGGCACGTAGCGCAGACCCAGCCGCTGGCAACTGCCTTGCAACAGGCGCATGCCTTGCTGGTTGACGTCGTGTGCCTGTTGCAGGAAGGCCTGATCATCCAGGGCAGCGGTGGCAGCGGCCAAGACCGGTGAATTGACGTTGAAAGGCTGCCGGATGCGGTTGAGTACATCGGCAATCTGTGGGTGACTGAGCGCATAACCCACACGCAGCCCGGCCAGGCCATAGGCTTTGGAAAAGGTGCGCGTGACCACCAGATTTGGGAAGTCTACCAGCCACTGACTGGCATCGCATCGGGCCTCTGCCGGCGCGTATTCCAGGTAAGCCTCATCCACCACCACAATGACATTTTTGGGCACAGAGGCCACAAAATCACGTAAATCAGCGGCGTCAAGGTAGCTGCCGGTGGGGTTGTTGGGGTTGGCGATAAAGACCAGCCGGGTGTGTTCGTCGATGGCTGCGCGCATGGCGGCCAGGTCGTTACCCAGCAGCGACGCACTGTCCCAGCCCAGAGCCGGCACCTGTTTGTGAACGGCACCAACGGCTTGCACGGCAATGGGGTAGACGGCAAAGCAGTAC
>WGBZ01000323.1 GCA_015494035.1 Lysobacterales bacterium
GCAATTCAATCAGGTCCTGACGCTGGCTCAGGCATTCGACGCCCACCGCGCCCTGGGCCACGGCTCGCAGCCAGTCCGGTGGCATGAGCCGGGAGGCAATGCGGTCATCCATGTCCAGGCGTTGCAATCCGGCGCTGGCCAACACAATGGCGGCGTACTGGCCTTCATCCAGTTTGCGCAGGCGGGTTTGTACGTTGCCGCGCAAGGGTTGGATGCGCAAGTCAGGCCGCAAACTCAACAACTGGGCCTGGCGACGCAGGCTGGAAGTGCCTACCACGGCCTGATGGGGCAATGCCTCCAGGCTGCGATACGTGTTGGAAACCAGCGCATCCGAGGGGTCGGCCCGTTCAAACAGACAGGCAATGGTAAATCCCGGCGGCAATTCCGCCGGCACGTCTTTCATGGAGTGCACCGCGATGTCGGCGTGGCCTTCCAGCATGGCCTGTTCCAGTTCCTTCAGAAACAGCCCCTTGCCGCCGATTTTGTTCAGGGTGACATCCAGCAGCTGGTCGCCACGTGTGGTCATGGGCAATAACTCGCACTGCAGTTGCGGATAGGCGGCCTGCAGTTGCGCGGCGGCGTAGCGGGCCTGCCACAGAGCCAGGGGCGAGTTGCGCGTGGCGATGGTGATTTTATTCAGCATGTTTGAGGGTTTTCCTGACGGTGGAAAGGTTGCGTCGGCTCACAGGCAGGGCGCAATCGAGGTCACTCAGGCGAACGTGATAATGGCCCTGTCCATCTTGCTGTAGGGCGCACAGGCGCTGTTTGTTGATCAGGCAATTGCGGTGAATGCGGAGAAAATGCTCGGGAAAGCGTTTTTGCAACTGATTCAGGGAATCGTCAAGAATAATCTCGCCCTGGCGGTGGTAAGCGGTGACGTATTTGTGGTCGGCCTGACAATAGTGAATGTCCTGTACCGGGATTCGCACCAGGTCGGTGCCCACCCGCACGGTAATGCTGGCTGTCACATCGGTCGTGGGCAGTTTTTCCAGCGCCTGTTGCAGACGTTCGCGGCTAAATGGTTTTAGCAGGTAGTCCTGGGCTTCCAGTTCGAAGGCCTTGACGGCAAACTCATCGTAAGCGGTGCAGAAAATCACCCGCGTGTCGGGGTAATGTTGGCGAATCTGTTCGGTGGCGGTTATGCCGTTGGTGCCGGGCATTTCAATGTCCATGAAGATCACATCCGGAGCGTTGTCGGCACAGGCTTGTAGCGCCTGATCAGCCGTTTCGGCTTCGGCAATATGGGTGATGCCGGCTTCGTTCAACAGGCGCTGCAGGCGCGCACGCGCCAGGGGCTCGTCATCGACAATCAGTGTTTTCAGTGTGGCCAGCTGCTTGCTCATGGGCGTTCAGGAAGGCCGCACCAGCGGCAGGCGCACGGTGGCCTCGAAGCCATCGCTGGAGCTGACTGTGTCCAGGCTGGCCTTGGTGCCATAGAGCAGCTGCAGGCGTTCGCGGATATTGTCCAGTGCCATGCCATGACCGCTGTGATCGGTGTTGGATGCGCGGTGTTGCGGCAGCGGGTTGTGAATGCGTATCACCAGTTGGTTTCCTTGACGGCGGGCTTCAAGGCGGATTTTACCACCTTCAGGGCGCGATTGAATGCCATGCACGATGGCGTTTTCCACCAGTGGTTGCAGGCACAGGGCCGGGATTTGTGCGTCCATCAGCTCTTCAGCGACTTCGGTTTCACAGCGCAGTCGTGGCCCCAGGCGCATTTTTTCCATGGACAGGTACTTCTCCACCCACTGCATTTCCTCGGCCAGTGACACGGTTTGGCCGGGGTTTTTGGTCAGGGCATGGCGAAACAGCCCGGCCAGGTTTTCCACCGCTTTTTCGGCTTTGGCCGGGTCAATGGCGATCAGGCTGGCGATGCTGTTCATGCTGTTGAACAGAAAATGGGGCTTGATGCGTGACTGCAGGGCCATGAAGCGGGCTTCGGCGTGCTGACGGGTTTTTTTCTGCCATTGGCGCTGAACGAAAAAATAGCGCAGCAAGGCCAGCCCGGCCAGCCAGGTCATGATGACTGTACGCAGCACAAACCAGTGCTGCGCGGTCGCCGGGGGGCCAAACGGGGTATTCAGGCTGGCGTTCAACCACAACGCCAGGTGTGCGTACAGCCAGGCGGTGAGGATCAGCAACAACGAATAGGCCAGCACGCCGGCGCTCACGGGCAGGCGGTTGAAGTACGAGCGGAAATGGCACAACACCAACACCAGGTTGAGCGCGATCAACTGGGCAAACAGGCTGGTGACCGAGAACCGGACAAAGAAATGCTGAGTTTCACCCAGGGAGGGCAGGGCATAGATAAACACCAGCAGCTCGGTGATGACAAACACCACAAAGACGCGCATGGGGTCGCAAAAGTCCGGCAGCCAACGGCGTGAAGACGTGCCATGGCCTGCAGTTTTTTTCTTCATGCGCAGCAGTTTAGCCTGTCTGGCGCGGGCAAAGCAAACCGCCGGGAAGCCGCTGGGCGAACACTTGAAATGTGTTGCTGTTCGGGTACAATCGCCAGCATGTCCACGCGCCGATACAAGCCATTCAGTCGCCGACCCTTACTGGCCGGCGCCTTGCTGTGCTGGGCCGGCGCCAGCCAGGCGGCAGTGGGATATTGTGTCAAGAACGTCGGTTTGACGGCGGAAGGCACCCTGCCCGGGCCAGCTTCAACGGCGCTGTCGGCTGATAAGATACTCACTGGCAAGCCCAAGAAAAGCGCCGCCTCGGGCTCTTCCGGTGTGTTACGCATGCTGATTCCCAGCGCCTTGCGCCACAATCCTTCTTCCTGATTGTTTTCCAAGCCTTGAAGCTCACCGATTTCCAGGCTTTTCTTTACCAGCACATGCCCCTGACCCGGTTTATGGGCTTGCGTCCGGAACGCTTTGGCGATGGCGAAATACGCTTTCACCTGCCCTTGCAAAACAACCTCAACGACAAGGGCACCGCTTTTGGCGGCAGCACCTCGGCAGCCATGATACTGGCGGGTTGGTCTTTGCTGCACCTGAGTTTGCAGGAACAGGGCATAGACGCCGATGTGGTGATTTACCGAAACAGTAGCCAGTGGCATCGCCCCTTGACCACCGATGCCACCGTGGTGGCCCGGTTTCAGTCTTCAACAGTGAGTGAGGTGGCCAGCCGCAATCGCTGGGGACAACGCCGACAGCGGGTGTCGTGTGCCATCCGGATTCTGGATGCCGAAGGCCGGGAACACAGCGAGATGGTCGCCGATTATGTGATTATGCCGGCCAGGGACAAAACCCGACATGCGCACCAGGAGGCCAGTTGATGAACAGCATTTCAGCCAATAAACACTCTCTGAACCCAGCTGGGATTCGCCTTCTCTTGCTGGCCTTTCTGGCCTTGGTCGCAGTGCAGGGACTCAGCGGCTGCGGACCGTCAAAATCCAAGCGCAAGATGGCCCTGGATGACACCTTGAGCCACTACGCCACGGCCATACGCTGGGGAGACTTTGCCGGTGCCAGGCGTTTTCTCGATCCCAACATCGCCCCTGACAAACGGCCCACCCGGCTGGACATGGAACGCTACAAGAATTTGCGTATTTCGGCCTATCAGCCTCAGCCCATTCAGCCTGGCAGCGACCCCAACCGGATTATTCAGAATGTCCGCATCTCGTTTTACAACCGTTACACCAACCGCGAACGCAGCATCCTCGATCGGCAGGAATGGCGCTATGATGCCGAGCAGAAACGCTGGTACCTGACCAGCGGCTTGCCCAGGGTGACGCACCAATGAACCCGCTTTCCCAGGTGCCTGTCAGCGCCGGCGCGTGCCCGGGTGATCGCGTGTTTATTGAAGACCTGAAAATCGAAACGGTGATCGGTATTTTTGACTGGGAACGCAAGATCCGCCAGACCATCTCGCTGGACATCGAAATGGCCTGGGACATTCAGGCCGCGGCCACAACGGATCACATCGATCAGGCGCTGGATTATAAAAGCGTGGCCAAGCGCCTGATTGCCTTTGTTTCAACCAGTGAATTCCAACTGGTGGAAACGCTGGCCGAACGCTGTGCGCAGATTATTCTGGAAGAATTTCAGGTGCCCTGGCTGAAATTGCGGCTGAGCAAGCCAGGCGCGGTGCGCGGCAGCCGCAACGTGGGCGTGATTATCGAACGCCAGCGTCGCTGAAAAGGCCCCTCATGAGCGCCCTCAACC
>WGBZ01000324.1 GCA_015494035.1 Lysobacterales bacterium
GCGGAGTTCGCAGCCAATGGCCGGCTATTGGCAAGGACTTCAACGCAGTTATCGGACATTTCAGGTGTGAGAAGCGAGTTCACGATTCGGTCAGGGCTTCCCTAGTAGAAACCCGCCACGTGAATACGGCGACCACCACCGGCGGTGGGTTGGCCTATATTCTGCAGGGCCAGTTGGGCTTCGTATTCACCCGGTTTGGGTTTCAGAACCAGGTTGACTTCAAACCGGTGTGGGTGGAGATAAACCACGCCAGAAGCATCCAGCACACGCGAATCGCTGTGAATGCTACCCACCGCCAGGCCCTGACGCTCGGTCTGGATATCCACCCACAAATCACCCAGGGGCAGCGCCAGCGGAGTGATCAGGCGCAACCCTTTCAGGCTGACCCGCCCTTCCACGCGCTCCATCCCCAGTGGCCCGTAGTGCAGGCTGTCGAGCTGAATTTCCGGTCTGGCCTGCAAGTGACCCGGAGGCAGTTGCAGGAAAGATTCCAGGTATCGCCAGTCCAGCGTGCCGCTGAGGAGGCTGGCCCGTAAGCCTGCATTCCTGTCTGCCTGAAGTTTCGCCGACAGATCAAGCTGCGGATTGTGCAGGCGGTACTGGCCCTGAATCCCGCCAGAAAGCGTTGGCCATTGGGCGTTCCATTGCAACTGGCCCCAGTCAATGCCGGCCCAGCTGAGCTTACCGGCGCGGCCTTTGTATAAAGACCCTTCCAGCTGGCGTGCCTGCAGCGGTTGCAAGCGCTCGGCAAACCACGGGTAAACGTGCTGGATGGGCGCAAACAGCCAAATCAGCACCAGCGAAGCAAGAATAAATAGCAACAGATATATGAATTTTTTCATGGGTGCTGACCTCGCTCAGAGCAGGGTTTCAGGGAGCATACAGGGTCAAACGAACGGTGCTCAATCCCGGTGAACCGGCCACCGGCATGGCATCGAATTCCGAAATCAGCACGCCCTGCCCGGCCTGCATCTGTTGTAACCAGCGCATCAAGGGCGTGAAGGGCACTTTCTCCAGCCACAAGGTCACGTGGGTATCATCCACCGGCTCCAGGCGCTTCACGTAGGCCTGCAGTTGCGCCGTGGCCAGCTGCTCATCGAGCCAGGTCAACAGGGGCACGGAAGGATCGCGCGAAGCACTCGTGGCGGGGCCGGTTCCCTGGCTGGACCTGACCACGGGCAGTTGCTGCTGCATCCAGTGCCATTGCTGAATCAGTGTCTGGTTGCGGGATTCGGCTTTTTTCACCGCGGACACCAGTGGCCGATAGAGAAACAGCCAGTAAAAAACCAGCCCCAGCACCGGCAAGCCGATGCTGAGAAGGCGCTGTTCGCGCGTTGAAAGACTGCCCCATTTTTGCCTCAGATTGACCAGACTCATGGCAATACCTTGATTACAAGAACAGATTTAATGCCATCAGCAGTGGCCTCCCGGGTGCCGGTTGTCACTTGCCATTGAATATTTTGTCCACTCAACAACGCCTTGAACCGGTTGATGGCGTCAATGGCAGGTGCCACAAGTTGCACTTCCAGGGCATTGTCGCGCCAGTGCAAACCCTGTATACGTACCGCCGGCACCTGTTCGCGGGTGGCCGCCAGCGCCGCCAGTATGGAAGTGAGCGCGCCACTGCCCTGCCCGCGTGACTGTTGCAAGCCCTTGACCCGTGAACGCATGGCATTGACCGGATCGGCCAGTTCCGCCGGCGAGGCATCCACAAAGGCTTCCTGCAGGGTCTGTAACTGCAGGTTTTTCAGCCGTGTCTGTTGTTGCTGCAAACGCCAGTATTTGAGGCCGTTGGCCAGCAGGGCACTGGCCAGCACAGCCAATACGGCCACGCCCAGCCAACGCCATTGACGCCGGTTGAGGGTTTGTTCGCGCCGGGGGGCGTAGGTCCCTTGCAGGAAGTTCACGCCATGATTACCTGCCAGAACAGGATCAGTATTCACCTGGCGGGCTTTCCCGTACCGCTCCGTAGTTGATTTGGTCCAGGCCGCCGCCGGCACAAAACCACCCTGCCACGCACCTTGGCGAACGACCACACCGGGGTCTCCGGCCACCGCGGCGGCAAAAACCACTGTGGCGTCCTGACTGGACTCATGGGCCGCATCGTTACGTGCCTGCACCGGGCCGGTGTCGGCCACTGGCAAGCAGTAGAATTCTGAGGTAATGACTTCAGGCTGTAAGGCATGAGCTGACAACTGCTGCAGCAGGCGTTGCATGAGTGCATCCGATACCACGGCGACGGCCTGGGCATGATCCGTTTCACTGTCAGGCTGCCAGGCCACGTGATTGGCTTCCACGGCAGTGGCCAGTTCGTCTTCGACGGCCCAGCCTATGGATTGCTGGATCACTCGGGGGTCATGACTGGGAACCTGCGCCTGAGTGTGATAAACCAGCGAGGCCGGTAACACAATCACCAGACGGGCCGGTTGCATGGCGGCGATTTCTGACCAACTCGCCAATTCTCCATGAGCCGATGGAGAACGCGGCCGGGATTTGTCGTTGCCCGTTTTGTCGTTCACTGGGTACGCCAGCCACCGCGCCACGTTCAGATCGGCATCCAGAAAAACGGTGATGGCAGCTTTCATGGCATCAGGCAACCCGGGCTGCAGCCTCCGATTGCGACTGGCGGCCACGCCGCGCCGATGGCATCAACCAGTAAGTCAGTGCCGGTAACAGCACCAATGCGCCGATCATGTTAAGCAGGAACATAAAGGCCAGCAAAATACCCATGTCCGCCTGGAATTTGAGGTCACTGAGTATCCAGGTGCCAACGCCAACCGCCAGAGTGATGGCGGTAAACAGCACTGCCTTGCCAGTGACCTTGAGCGTCTCGTAATACGCTTCATAAAGGGGCATACCCTGCTTCAGGTACATTTGCAGCCGACTGAAAATGTAGATGCCATAATCCACCCCAATACCCACACCCAGCGCCACCACCGGCAGCGTGTTGACCTTGAGGCCGATGCCCAACCAGGCCATGAGCGCATAGGCCAGCAACGAGACCAAAGCCAGCGGGATAACAATGGCGAGGGTGCCGGCCACGGTGCGGAAGGTAATCAGGCACAGCACAATAATGGCCAGGTACACCATGATCAACATGGGCATCTGCGCGGCCTTGACCACGTCATTGGTGGCGGCCATTACGCCCACGTTACCCGTGGCCATGCGGAAATTAACCGAACCGGGCATGATTTTGCCGGCTTTGTCGTATTGTGGCGGGTGTTTTTGTTTGAATTCATTGATTGCCTTCACCAGCCGGTTAATGGTGGTGGCCTTGTGGTCGGCGGTGAACACCATCACCGGCATAGCACTGCAGTCCTTGTTCAGCAGACCGGTGTCGGTTTCAATATTGGCCAGTGACTGGCGCATGACGTAGTTGTTACGCGACAGGGCCCGCCATTTCAGATTGCCCTCGTTCCAGCCGGCATTGATGACCTTGGCCACCTGCGGCAAGGTAATGACCTTCTGCACGCCGGGAACATTGCTCATGTGCCAGGCAAACTCGTCAATCAGGTTCATGGCGTCAAAGTTTTCGGTGCAAGCATCCGGCGTGGATTCGGCGATGACATTGAACATGTCCACGCCCAGGGAGAATTTGCTGGAGATGGTCTTGGCGTCCACGTTGTAGCGGGAATCCGGTCGCAATTCGGGCACACCGGTCTGGGAATCGCCAATCTGCATTTTCTGGCTTTGTACGTAACCGTAAACCCCCAACGCCAGCGCCACAACGACGGCAATGGTGGCGCCGGGATTTTTGGCAAAAGCGGCCAGGGCGCGCCAGATACGCTCACCCTTGTTGAAGCGCTGCTTGCACTTTTCGCAGAAACTGCGGTAGTCCTTGATGGGTGTCATGGACAGCAAAATAGGCAGCAAAAAGATATTGGTCACAATGATCAAGGCCACGCCCAGGGTGGCCGTGATGGCCAGCTCCTGAATAATGCGGATGTCAATAAAGTAAATGGTGGCAAAACCGATGGTGTCACTGAGCAAGGCGATGATGCCCGGCGCCAGCAAGGCAATAAGGGTGGCCCGGGCAGCGGCTTCCGGGTTCCACTTGCCTTCTGGCTGGCGCATCATTTCGTTGGCCCAGCCAGTGATCATCTGCACGCCATGACTGACGCCAATGGCAAAAATCAGGAAAGGCGTGAGGATATTCATGGGGTCTATGCCGAAACCCAGGACTTTCAGCAAACCCAGTTGCCAGATCACGGCAATGATGGACGACACAATGGGAAATAGCGTCAGCCAGATACTGCCGGAATACCAGTACAGTAACAAGGCCGTAATGAAAATGGCCAGGGCGAAGAAATACAGCACCGATTTGGCGCCTTCGGAGATATCACCCACAATTTTGGCAAAGCCGATGACGTGGATATCAATCTGGTCATTCTGGTACTTTTGCCGGATTTCCTCCAGTTGCCGGGCCACTTGCTGGTAGTCAATGCTTTTGCCTGTCACCGGGTCGGTTTCCTGCAGATCGGCCCAGATCATGGCGCCGGAAAAGTCTTCAGCCACCAGCCGGCCGACAATACCGGCCTTGACGATGTTTCCACGCACGGTTTTCATCATTTCCGGGGTGGGCTGAAAGTCTGAGGGAATGACGTTGCCACCGGCAAAGCCGTCTTCCACCACTTCCACAAAGCGCACATTGGGCGTAAACAGCGAACGCACACTGGAGCGGTTCACCCC
>WGBZ01000325.1 GCA_015494035.1 Lysobacterales bacterium
GATGAAAGACCCCGGGTAAAAACCTATATTAATGCCCTGCATTACAGTGATGCCTTGTTTGCTGACTTGATTGCGCATTTTTCCACCCGTAAAGAAAAAACCCTGATAGTCATGTTGGGCGATCATCAGCCGTTTCTGGAAGGCTATCGGCAAAAAGCCTGGCAGCGCATGGTGGAAAAATACCGTGACAATGAAGTCACCAAAGTGCTGGCCAATTATTGGGTGCCCGTGGCTTTGTGGAGCAATTATGAGCGGCCGGAAGAAAAATTCGAATACAGCATGAATTTCCTGCCCAGCTACCTGATTGAACAACTGGGCTTGATCCCTTCCGGATTTTACAAGTTGAACCGGATTTTACGCGATAAGATCGGTGTGCTGTCCTGGGTGGTGAAGGACCCGGACGGCGGCTATTCGTTTCCAATTCCTTTCAAATACCGGCCATTGGCTCGTGATTACGAACTCATTCAATACGATATTCTCAATGGTGAGGACTATTTTGGTCAGCTGATGAATGACGAGCGCATCAAGGAGTAATAGTGACGTTTTGCTGGTTACAATTGCCAACGATCCGGTTTTGGTGCATGTCAAAAATTGTCACATTGTTTGAATCCGCCTCGATATCGGTTGGAAAGTGCGGGAAAAAGCGGGAATTTGTCACAAAAACCACAGCATTTGAGGTGAAGCGGCCGCTAACGCCTTGAACCCGCGTGCTTCTGGCCTATGCTTGAGTGATATACAAATCACGACAAAGGCACGGGACATAATGCATAAGCAACACAGACCACCAAAGCTCAGGAGTGGCATTAGGGGCTTTACACTGATCGAGTTGATGATTGTGATCGCCATCATCGCCATTCTGATGTCTTTTGCCATTCCGGCTTACCAGAATTACGTGGCGCGCACCAAGGCCGCCGAGGGGCTTTCCATGGCCAGTTCGCTGCGTCAGGCGGTGTCGCAGGCCTGGGTGAACAGCGAGGACATTGCCACCTTGAACAACGGCAGCAATGGCATTGGCGCGGCTGGTGATTACCAGGGCAACTGGGTTAAGGACATTACCGTTACAGGCGGAGTGTTGCAGGTGAATTTCAACAACAAGTCTTCGCTGCTGGCGGGCAACTCCGTGACCTTGACGCCGGTTTTGCCGGGTACGGCCGGTAATACAGGCAGCAGCTTGATGTGGGCCTGTTCCACCACCTTGCCGGCCACGCTGGACCCGTGCCCCAAGTAGGCCGGTTCTTTCATCTTTTTTCTCTGAACACTTCAATTGCCAAATAACTGGCCCGCCAGCGTGCGCAGTCTTTTTTCCGACACTTTGGCAAAAGGCTTGATGCCGGGGGCAAACAGGGTCAGGCGGTAATCTTCCAGGGCGCTGTGAAACTGCTGCACGGCCTGTGTTTTTTCAGGGATGTGCCAGTGCTTTTCCAGGGTGCGTAGAAATGGGGTTAGCCCGGCGGTTTTGTCCAGGTCCTTGCCGGGGTTGTGCAAGGCCTGCTCCAGCCGGTATTGCAGGCCTTTCAGCCAGCGTGGGTAGCGCTCCAGTTTGTCGGCACTGACTTCGTGCAGAAACTCCGGGTAAATCAGGTAATCCAGTTGCGCGATCATGTTGTTATAGCTGGCTTCAGGTAGCGTTTCGGCGTGGCTTTCGATTCGCTGCCAGATGTCATACCAGGGGCTGATGGCCGCGTTGACCGCCAGGGCGTGTGCCGATGCCTGGCCGAACAGTTCCTTTTTCAGGCTGTCCATCAGGGCATCGAAGGCCGCCTGGGTGCGGGGTGGGCTGTCCCCGATCAGTGCATCCAGTGCGGCATCCACCACCGCCTCGGCCAGGCTGTGCTCATTATCCAGGGCTTTCCAGGCCGCCTCGGCGGTAAGGCTGATGGGCAGCTTGCGGGCCGTTTGCCGAAATAAACCGGGCATTTTCACCCGTAACAGGCGTTTGACGCCCTGCCGATGGCGGGTCGCCGCTTCTTCGGGGTTGTCAAAAAAACGCAAACCCACGGCGTTGTGCTGGTCCACCAGCCCCGGCCAGGCCGGCAGCCCGTTGGCCAGGGTGATCTTGTCCGGCAGTTCGCCAAAGACCCAGTCAGCCGCTGCATTGACTTGCTGCAGTTGCTGGCTGTGCTGCTGAAAGTGGCGGCGGGCCTTGTCGCCCAGGCTTTTTTTCAGTGCTGCGATATCACGGCCTTCGGCGACGGTTTTTCCTTTTTCGTCCACCACCACAAGGCGCATTTTCAGGTGTATGGGTAATTCGGCCTCCCGCCATTGGGCCGGCTCCACGGTCAGGCCACTCATGCGCTGCACGTGCTGACTGAGGCTGGTGTAAAAATCCGTGTTGGGGTCTTGTTGTCGCTGTTCCAGCATGGCTTCAGCCAGGGCCTGGGCATAGGCGGCCGCCGGTATCAGCAGGCGACGGGACGGTTTGGGCAGGGTGCGGATCAGCGTTTCCAGTTTTTCTGCCAGCAGGCCGGGCACCAGCCATTCAAAGTCATTCTCGGCCAGGGCATTCAACCAGGCGAGGTTGACCGTGGCGGTGATGCCATCATCGCTGGTGCCGGGTTCAAAATGATAGCCAAGCGGTATGTTCAGGCCGTGGATGTGCAGCTGATCGGGGAACTGCTCGGTTTCGGGTCGGCTGGCCCCTTCCCGCAACAGGTCGTCGCGGCTCATGAACAGGGTTTTTTCCGGTTGCTGC
>WGBZ01000326.1 GCA_015494035.1 Lysobacterales bacterium
AGGCGTCATCATGCGGCACCACCACCGGGCGGTGATCCATGGCAATCATGACGGTGGTGATGCCGGCGATGACGGCAATGGCTGGCAGGGCAAACACAAACCAGGGCCAGAACTGCCGGTACCAGGGCTTGTCGTCTTCTACCGGGTAACGTCTGCTCATCGTTTGGGCCCGAAATATTTGGTTTTCTCAGTGTCCTCTGCCTGCGGGTCTTCCTTGCCGCGCACCGTCAGGCGAATGGTCTGAATGCGCTTGAGCTTGTCCATGGGCGCACGCACCTTGGCCGTCAGGTTGATCAACTGGCCAGGCTCGGCCACCTTGTCCTTGTCCTGCTCGGGCAGTACCACCTGCATGCCCGGCACGCCTGCGGCGCTGACCTCGAAATGCAGGGGCTTGTCGCCCTTGTTGGCAATTTTCAGCGTATAGACATTTTCCACCGTTTTGCTGTCCACGATGCGATACAGCGCATTGCGGTCGCGCAGCACATCCACTTGCAGGCTCTGGCGATGAGCCAGCGAGTAGGTAAACAGTCCGGCCATGCCCATGAGGATAACAAAGTAGAACACCATGCGCGGGCGCAGGATATGCGTGGGCTTGCCTTCCAGGGCGTTTTCTGTAGTGTAACGAATCAGCCCCGGTTCCTTGCCTTCGCGGATCATCACTTCATCGCAGGCATCAATACAGGCGGCGCAGGCGATGCATTCATACTGCAGCCCATCGCGGATATCAATGCCGGTGGGGCAGACCTGAACGCACATGGTGCAGTCGATGCAATCGCCCACCGGTTCGCCTTTTGCCAAGGCCTCTTCACGGCGCTTGCGGCCTTTCATGCGCGGCTCTCCACGTTTTTCATCGTAGGAGATAATCAGCGTATCGCGGTCAAACATGGCGCTCTGGAAACGCGCATAGGGGCACATGTACAGGCACACCTGCTCACGCAAGATACCAGCATTGCCATAAGTGGCCAGCGCATAAAAAAGAATCCAGAAGGTTTCCCACGGGCCCAGCTGGCCATGCAACAGGTTATGGCCCAGCTCCCGGATGGGCGTGAAATAACCCACAAAGGTGTAACCGGTCCACAGCGCCAACGCGATCCAGAGGGCGTGCTTGATGAATTTCTTGACGATTTTTTCGCGCGTCCATGGCCCTTTGTCCAGTTTGATCTGTTTGTTGCGGTCGCCCTCCACCAGGCGCTCGATCCAGATGAACAACTCGGTCCATACCGTTTGCGGGCAGGCATAGCCACACCACAATCGCCCGGCCAGGGCAGTAAAGAAAAACAGCGAAAAAGCCGCTATGATCAACAGCCAGGAAAGGTAAATAAAATCTTGTGGCCAGAAGGTCAGGCCGAAAATATAAAAACGCCGGTGAGGCAGATCGAAAAGTACCGCCTGATGGCCATCCCAGTTCAGCCAGGGCAGCACATAAAAAAGGCCAAGCAACACCCACACAGCCAGGGTGCGCAAGGTCTGAAAGCGCCCCTTGATTTCGCGCGGGTGAATTTTTTCCTTAGATTTGTACAGCTCCAGCTTGACCTTTTGGGTCTCACCGCCTGTGTGCTTGTTTTTATCCATGTCGATAGCCTTGTTGTTCCGTAGTTATTCCGTAGTTATATTGTGAGTTGGTTGTGTCTGGAGTTATATTGTGAGTTGGTTGTGTCTGGGTGCAGGCTCAACGGACGCATGCCACAAAGCCCTGCCCGAAGGAGCCTTCGGGCAGAACCACACTGTGAGCCAGTGGATGTTCAGTGATTAAAGAGCCTCTGATTGAATCATTACCCGGCATCTTGCGGCTTAAAATCGTCCATTTCTGCGTTGCAAACCTTCACAATAGCTTGCTATTGCGCGCGGTTTACGCCTTGAACTGAACAATTTCACACGACAATCTGTTCGCGCCAGATCCAATCAGAGCTTCCTTGGCTGGCACAAGGCCAGTGGGCGCCCAGTGTGATTAACGATCAATCCGTTTGGCCAGTTTGGTGCGTGGCAAAACCATCACCACGCCGGCCAATATGGCAGCCACCGCATTAAAAAAC
Organism: Lysobacterales bacterium; assembly: GCA_015494035.1. Classification (GTDB taxonomy): domain Bacteria; phylum Pseudomonadota; class Gammaproteobacteria; order Xanthomonadales; family Marinicellaceae; genus S144-45. The sequence continues at coordinate 2,034 of WGBZ01000326.1, forward strand.
CAGAAGAAGAAAAAGCCGATGGTATAGGTCTGCATGATGGAAAAATCGTTTTCCCAGGTCATGATATCGGCCAGCAGATCCGGATCGAAGGCGGCAAAAAACACCATGGTTTCAGCCGCAGCCGTCAGAAAGGAGATCCACAAGGCCAGCGATAATCGGCGATAAAAAATCCGCTTCAGTTGTCGCTGATTGTAATCCTGAATCTGGCTCATTGATTGTGGCTCAGGGAGTAGACATACGCTGCCACCACTTTGATGGCCTCAGGCTCCAGCACACCTTTGTGAGCCGGCATGGTGCCGGAGGCGCCTTCATGCAGCACCGTTTCGATAATGGCATCGGAGGTGCCATGCAACCAGATTTCATTGGTCAGATCCGGTGCGCCGATGACCTTGTTGCCCTTGCCATCCACGCCATGACAGGCGGCACAAAAGTTCTGGAACTTCTGCTTGCCGGCCTCGACCAGGGTCGGGTCGCCCGGCTTACCGTGCCAAGTGGCGCGAACAAAGGTGGCCACCTGCTTGATGCCTTCCTCACCCAGCACCTGGGCAAAAGGCGGCATGACGCCATGACGGCCATTGGTGATGGATGTCTTGATGTCTTCCGGTTCCCCACCATAGAGCCACTCTTCGTCCGTCAGGTTGGGAAAGCCTATGGCTCCCTGGGCATCAGAGCCGTGACACACCGCGCAGCGGTTGGCAAAAATGTTACCGCCAATTTTCAGCGCTTCGGGGTCTTTGGCCAGCTCGGGGATACTTTTGCCCTTGAACTGGCTGAAATATTCCTGGCGGGCTTCATGAACCAGCGCATATTCTTCCTTGAACTGCTTTTCCTGCGTCCAGCCCAACAAGCCCTTGATGTTACCCAGGCCCGGATAAAGGGCCAGATAGAGAAAGCCGAAGACTATGGTCATGATAAACAGGTTCAACCACCATTTGGGCAAGGGGTTATTGAGTTCGCGCAGGTCTTCATCCCATACGTGACCCGTATCATTCTCGCTATCTGCGCCTTCCACTTCGGTTTTGGATGTGGCCAGCAACAGCCACAAGTAAGCAAGAATTTGGATAATCACCCCGATGGTGATATAGGTACTCCAGCTGCTGCTCATCGCTTGTCTCCTCCAGGGTTTCGAGGCTCATCATCTTCCAGTGGAAGTTGCGCCATGCGATCAAAGGTTGGTTGCTGACGATCACTCCAGGCCCAGTAGACCACGCCCAAAAAGAGAATCATCATAAGAATAATAAAAATGCCACTGATCATTGTGGGATACTCCTGGGCACTGCGGTACCCAATACCTGCAGGTAGGCAATGAGCGCTTCCAGCTTGGTTTTACCTTCTACTGCCTTGGCCGCGTTGGCCACTTCTTCATCACTGTAGGGATGCCCCATCCATTGCAGGGTTTTCAGACTTTTCTGTGTCTGCTCCGGATCAACCATTTCTTCGGCCAGCCACGGGAAAGCCGGCATGTTTGACTCCGGCACCACCGAACGTGGATCCATCAGGTGCACTTCGTGCCATTCATCGGAGTAGCGACCACCCACGCGGGCCAGGTCCGGCCCGGTGCGCTTGGAGCCCCATTGAAACGGGCGGTCATAGACGGACTCGCCGGCCAGCGAATACGGCCCGTAGCGCAACACCTCGGATACAAAGGGACGCACTTGCTGTGAGTGGCACACGTAACAGCCTTCGCTCACATAAACATCCCGTCCAGCCTGTTGCAGGGCGGTGTAGGGTTTCAAGCCCGGCAGTGGCTCCACCGCCTTGGCATCGAACATCAGCGGCACAATTTCAAACAGGCCGGCAATGCTGACCACCACCGCGATCAGCACGCCCATGAGGCCAACGTTCTTTTCGACAATTTCGTGATTCAGTTTCATGCGGCTTTCACTCCGTGAGTCAGGGGCAGGTCAGCCGGCTCGTCACCGCGGACGGTTTTCCAGACGTTGTAGGCCATGATAAACATGCCGGCCAGGAACATCAGACCACCAAGGAAACGGGCAATGTAATACGGATAAGTGGCTTTGATGCTCTCGATAAAGGAGTAAACCAGTGTGCCGTCGGGGTTCACATCACGCCACATCAGGCCCTGCATCACACCGGCAATCCACATGGAGGCGATGTAAAGCACAATGCCCAGGGTGGCCACCCAGAAGTGCACATTAATCAGTTGCGTGCTGTACATCTGCTTGCGGCCATACAGGCGCGGGAACAGCACATACAGCGAACCCAGGGTCATCATGGCGACCCAGCCCAGGGCGCCTGAATGCACGTGACCGATGGTCCAGTCGGTGTAGTGAGACAGGGCGTTGACCGTCTTGATCGACATCATCGGGCCTTCGAAGGTGGACATGCCGTAGAAGGACAGCGATACGATCAGGAACTTGAGAATGGGGTCGTCACGCAGTTTGTGCCAGGCGCCGGACAGCGTCATGATACCGTTGATCATGCCGCCCCAGGAGGGTGCCAGCAGGATCAGCGAGAACACCATGCCCAGTGACTGTGCCCACACCGGCAGCGCCGTGTAGTGCAGGTGGTGCGGGCCGGCCCACATGTAGGTGGATATCAGGGCCCAGAAGTGCACAACCGACAGCCGGTAGGAGTATACGGGGCGGCCGGCCTGCTTGGGCACGAAGTAG
>WGBZ01000327.1 GCA_015494035.1 Lysobacterales bacterium
GCTGTGGCATTCGGCCGAACGCTCGTTGGAAAACACAATGCTGTCATAACCATGCAGCAAGGCCGCCACCACCGCTATGGCTGAATTGATGGCCGTGACCGGAACGTGGCCGTTAAAAAAGGCATCCGGTGGCGCGTTCACGAGTTTATCGTCCAGCTGCCGCAACACCTGATACACCGGCACGCCGGTTTTGGCCGCAGCTTGCAGGATCACCGGCGATTGGCCCACCACAAACAGGCGCATGGGCTTGCTGCGCTTTTTGAGTTCTTCCACCGTCACAATGGAATCCTTGCCGCCACCAAAGGGCACCAGTGAACGGTGCGGCAGGCGCAGGTGCCAGTTATCGGGAATGGCCGCTTGCGAATCAAAATGCAGCCTGTCTTTCAGCGATACCTGGTGGCCATAGGCCAGCTCGGCCAGTCCATGCAGCCAGGTGTTGCGGAGAAATTCTGCCGTCTTGCTGTCAGGTTTCTGACCGCGCGACAGCACTTTTTCTGGCAGCCCCATTTTGGCGTAGCTGACACCGGCCAACCAGTGCAGCAGGCGGCAGGCGGCCTTCAGCGCCTGGCGATGCGATTCATCTTTGGGCAACTCAAAAGCGGGGAAACTCAACACTTCGGTCATTTCGCCCAGCCCCTGCACATGATACGACAGCTGCAAGGTGGCGTCGGCGGGCTTCAAACGCCAGTGGCCGAAATGAAATTCCTGGTGAAGTTCGGGCATGAAGCGATTGTATCACGCATAAAAAAGCCCCCGCAGACCGGGGGCAAGGCTTGTACCATCACGAACAAGCCAGGGAGGAGAAAATGAAACGGGTTTATTCGGCCACGCTCAGGTCCACGCGCAGGCGAATGCGGTCGCCGGGGTGATGATCCAGCCGCGTGCGGCGCAAGCGGCCTTCAAACTCGTAGGCCACGTCATAGGCCACAATGCGCTCTTCTTCCACCACATCGCGCTCAATGCGACAACGGCTGCGATAGCGCACTGGAGTCGTGCGGGCGTAACGGTCTCTTTCGTAACGGTCATAGCGGTCATAGCGCTCATAGCGGTCATGGCCATAACGCCGGTGCTTGGAACCAGCTTGCGCGCCTACCACCGAGCCGAGTACCGCCCCGGCAAACGTGGCCGCGTCACGGCCATTGCCCTTGCCGAAACGGTTACCGATGGCCCCACCGATGACCGCACCCAGCAAGGCCCCGCCAGCGTTGCCATGGCGTCGATGATGGCTGTCATAACGCGAGCGGTGACGGTTGCGGTAAACTGGTTCATCCCAGCACACTTCACGCGGCTGCTCATGCCGCACGGTGCGATAGATCGGCTGCACGTCCACCACCGGCGCGTAAATAACATCGCGCTGGTAATGCCTGGCCGATGCGCTGAACGAGGCCAGCGATAAAAGCGCCGCCAGAATAACCGGCGTGGTGCGAATACGTGATTGATGTGATCGGTTGGCAAACATGATCTTGGCTCCCGGCCCGTTTGAGGCCACTGTTTAACTTGGAGCCAAGTTTAGCCAGCCGTCAATGAATAAAAGCTGAATGCCTTAAGTGGGTCACTAAGGGGGTCACTAATGAAGCTCTGATTGAATCTGGACGAAGCAGCTTATACCGGCAATGTTCGAGAACAAGGCGAAGTTCGCCGCCAATAGCAGGCTTGGCCAGGACTTCAACACAGTTATCGGACATTTCAGGTATGAGAGGCGAGTTCATGATTCGATCAGAGCTTCCTTAAAGGGGCTACTAAGAGGACACCGTGGCGCGCTGATCGCTGTTTGGCGTGCCATACCAGCGGCGGCGTAGCCAGAAAGCCACATGCACCAGACCGATAAGCGCTGGCACTTCCACCAGCGGGCCGATAACCGCGGCAAACGCTTCACCGGAATTAAGGCCAAACACGGAAACTGCCACGGCAATAGCCAGCTCAAAGTTGTTGCCCGTGGCGGTAAAGGCCACCGCCGTGGCTTTGGGATAGTCCGCCCCGACCTTCCAGGCCATGTAAAAACTCAGCAAAAACATGACCACAAAATAAATCAGCAGAGGCAGCGCAATGCGGGCCACATCCAACGGAATGGAAACAATCAGGTCACCTTTCAGGCTGAACATGAGCACAATGGTCAGCAGCAGCGCAATCAGGGTAATGGGGCTGATTCTGGGCACAAAAACCGTTTCATACCACTGCTCGCCCTTGGCACGGATGAGAAAATAGCGGGTCAGGAAACCGGCCACAAAGGGTATGCCCAGGTATATCATCACGCTTTGCGCGATTTGGCCGATGGTGACGTCCACCACCGCGCCGGGAAAGCCGAACAAGGGCGGCAACACAGTAATAAAAATCCACGCATAAAGGGGATAAAACAAGACCTGGAAAATGGAGTTGAGTGCCACCAGGCCGGCGCAATAATCGCTATCGCCTTCGGCTAGTTGGTTCCAGACGATCACCATGGCGATACAACGGGCGATGCCGATCAGGATCAGCCCAACCATGTAGTGAGGAAAATCAGCCAGCAACAAAATCGCCAGCAGAAACATGAAAATCGGCCCGATGATCCAGTTTTGCAACAAGGACACACCCAACAGGCGTCGGTTGCTGAAAACGCTGGCCAGCTTCTCATAGCGCACCTTGGCCAGGGGCGGGTACATCATCAGAATCAGACCAATGGCCAACGGGATATTGGTGGTGCCGACGGTGAGTTGATTGATGGCATCCTTCACCGCCGGAAAACGCCAGCCAATAAATACGCCAATGGCCATGGCGAGAAAAATCCATACCGTCAGGTAGCGGTCAAGGAAAGACATTTTTTTGGCAATGTGTTCAGTCACAATCAGCTCCAGATGTTCACGAGTTAATGGTTCAGGCAGACCGTTGCCGGGCATTCAGTCGTGTTGTGGCAATGCCAGCTGCTGGCGAAAGAAGTCCCCCAGCTGCTCCCGTATGTCGTCCCGCACGCGGCGATAAACGTCCATGACTTCAGCCTCGCTGCCTTCGGCCTTGGGTGGGTCGTCAAACCCCATGTGCAGGCGCCTTACGCCACCTAAAAAGACCGGGCATTTTTCGTTGGCATCACCGCACAGGGTAATGACATAGTCGAAGTGTTGGTCAGCAAAATCGTCCAGGTGCTGCGAACGGTGATGCGAAATATCCATACCGATTTCCTGCATAACCTGCACGGCTTTGGGGTTTAACCCGTGGGGTTCGGTGCCAGCGGAAAAAGCAGCAATGCGATCACCGAAATCATGGTTTATCAGCCCTTCGGCCATTTGACTGCGGCAGGAATTGCCAGTGCACAGAAACAAGACACGTTTTTTCATGGTTTTTCCGCTGTCATGGTTAATGTTTTTATTAATTCACGGGGGCAACAAAGCATGAGGGTGATGCACTTTTCTCGCTCATCAGCACCATCAGGGCCTGCTTGTCCTTTTCAGCCTCGGGCAAAGCCGCCAACCTGGCGGGCAAACTGGACAGAAAATCCGCTAAAGGGGCGGGATCGGCCAGTCGATACACCATCCACTGCCCCTGGCGTTTGCCATGCACCCAGCCGGCATCGCGCAAGGTGGCCAAATGGCGGGAGACCGTGGACTGGGGCAAATCCAGCACCTGCATCAGGTCACACACGCAGCACTCGCCCAAAGACAACAGGGACAACAGGCGTAAACGCGTTGGGTCAGAAAGCACTTTAAAATGCTTGGCAAGTGTATTCATGTTTGCTAATATATCCGCTTATCCGGATAAGCTTATTGATTCAGCGGGATTTTACCCAAAACCCGGCCGTTTTGCCAGCTTTTCGGCTGATCCAGCCAGAAACACGCTTCCGGTGAAGCCTGCTACCAATGATTTTTTAACCATAAAGCATAAGGGAATTGCATGTTTGATCGACTCGCCAACCTGATTGTGTACCAGTGGCTGGGGTTAAACCCCGACACCCCACTGGGCGCCAGCCTGCATTTCTTCGTGCAGGACATCAGCAAAATCTTTTTTATGCTGGTCGTGATTATCTACCTCATGGGGCTTTTGCGCTCGTTTGTCAGCCCCGAGAAAGTGCGCCAGTACGTGCAGGGAAAACCCAAGTTTCTGGCCCGCTTGCTGGCCATAGGCCTGGGTGCTGTCACGCCATTTTGTTCCTGTTCTTCGGTACCGCTGTTTATCGGTTTTGTGGAAGCCGGCATTCCCTTGGGAGTCACCTTTTCGTTTTTGATTGCTTCACCCATGATCAATGAAATTGCAGTGGCCATGCTGTGGGGCATCATGGGCTGGAAAGTCACGGCGTTGTATGTGCTGGCGGGTTTGCTGGTAGCGTTTTTTGGCGGTATTATCATCGAGAAATTCAAACCCGAACGCTGGGTGGAAGATTACGTGTGGAAGATCCGCATGGGAGAAACCCCGCAAGCCGAATCGGACAACAGCCTTGCCGCGCGCCATCGCTATGCCCTCGGAGAAGTTAAGGAAATCGTGGGTCGCATCTGGAAATGGGTGATTCTGGGCGTGGCCGCCGGCGCTTTTTTCCACGGCTATTTCCCCCAGCAATGGGCCGAAAGCCTGAACAAAAAGGGCAAGTTTATTGCCGTGCCCCTGGCCGTGCTGATTGGCGTGCCGCTGTATTCCAACGCCGTGGGCGTGATTCCACTGGCCGAAGCCATGCTGGCCAAAGGCGTGGCACTGGGCACAACCTTGAGCTTTATGATGAGCATCGCAGCCATTTCCCTGCCGGAACTGCTGATATTGCGCAAGGTGATCAAATGGCAGGCGCTGGCCCTGTTTACCGCCATTGTGGCGCTGTCCATCATGCTGGTGGGCTGGCTCTTCAACGCATTCTTTTATTAAGGAAGCTGTGATCGAATTGTGAACTCGCTTCTCATCCTTAGAAATGTCCGATAATTGCGTTGAAGTCCTGACCAATAGCCTGCTATTGGCTACGAACTTCGCCTTGTTCTCGAACATTTCAGGCATAATCTGCCTCGTCCAGATTCGACCACAGCTTCCTTACAC
>WGBZ01000328.1 GCA_015494035.1 Lysobacterales bacterium
ATCAATGCCCGCTGGCAGGCGTTGTTCGTACCAGTCCTGCAGCCTTCTCGGTTCAATAATCAGGTCTTGACGGCGGGCGCGGTGCTCCTCGGCTTCCAGTTCCCGAATGAGCTTTTCATTGTGGGCATAAAAGGCCGCGCGCGTGTTCAGCTGACGGGCGGCCAGGGCGTCGCGGATAAACAGCTCCCGGGCAAGTTCGGGGTCTGTGTTACCAAAGTGCACCGGCCGCTTGCTGATCACCGGCAGTCCAAACAGACTGACCCGTTCATAGGCCATGACCGCGCCGCGTTTTTTGGACCAGAAGGGGTCATAAATGTCGCGTTTCAGCACATGAGCGGCCACTTCTTCAATCCATTGCGGTTCGATGCGGGCCACGGTGCGGGCAAAAACGCGTGACGTCTGCACGATGGTTGCGGCCATGACCCAGGCAGGCGGGGTCTTGCGTCGGGCCAGCGCAGAGCCGGGAAACAGGCGGAAGCTGCGATTGCGCGCGCCGATGTATTCGCCGTTTTCCCGGTGCAGGCCAACGTGCGAGACAAAACCGGCCAGGATGGCCTTGTGCAAACCGGCGTAATCGACCTGGTCGGCCTCGGCAATGGCGGGTGATTTGAGGCCCAAAAGCCGGCTGAGTTGCCGGTGAATGTCTCGCCATTCCTGAATGCGACGCCAGGACAGGAACTGGCTGCGACACCACTGCCGGAATTTATTGCCGGACAGCTGTTTCTGTTGCCGGTTGATTTCCCGCCACAGGTTGAGGAAGGCCAGGAAGTCAGAGTCCGGGTGGGCAAAAGCTTTGTGGGCCTCATCGGCCCGCGCGGCCTGTTCCAGCGGCCTTTCACGCGGGTCCTGCACCGACAGTGCCGAGGCGATCACCAGGGCTTCGGGCAGGCAGGCGTATTTTTCCGCCGCCAGCAGAATACGGGCCAGTTGCACATCGATGGGCAACTGCGCCATGCGCCGGCCAATGGCGGTCAAACGCTTGTTGTCGTCGATGGCGTTCAGTTCCTTGAGTAATTGATAGCCATCGGCAATCTGGCGCGCATCGGGCGGATCAATAAACGGAAAGTCATCCACGTGCCCCAGACGCAGGTTTTCAGTTTGCAGGATGACCGAGGCCAGGGAGGTGCGGCGGATTTCCGGGTCGGTGTGTTCGGGCCGTTGCAGAAAATCTTCTTCGCTGTACAGGCGCACACACACGCCGGGGCCAAGTCGTCCGCAGCGGCCGGCGCGCTGGTTGGCGCTGGCCTGGGACACCGGTTCGGTTAACAGACCCTGTATCTTGCTGCGCGGGTTATAACGGCTGATGCGCGCCAGCCCCGAGTCGATGACGTAGCCAATGCGGGGCACCGTGAGCGAGGTTTCGGCGATATTGGTGGAAAGGATGACGCGCCGCTGTCGCCCAGGGTGAAAAATCTTTTGTTGCTGTGGCCCACTCAAGCGCGCGTATAAGGGCAGGATTTCGGTGTTGCGCCAGCGTTTTTTCTGCAGGAAATCCAGCGCGTCGTGAATTTCCCGCTCACCGGGCAGAAAAACCAGCACGTCATTGCCGGCACTTCGGTCAGGCAGGCGCGTGATGGATTCCAGCGCCTGGCTGATGCCCAGGTTCAGGTCGGGGTTGTCCTCGTCCAGCGGTTGGTATTCCATCGTGACCGGGTGACTGCGACCGGCCACCGAAATCACCGGCGCCTTGCCAAAATGGGCCGAAAACCGTTCGGTGTCGATGGTGGCCGAGGTGATGATCACCTTCAGGTCTGGCCGCTTGGCGATGAGCTGTTTCAGGTAACCGAGCAGAAAATCGATGTTGAGGCTGCGTTCGTGGGCCTCGTCGATGATGATGGCATCATAGGCATTCAGCCGGCGGTCGCTGCGGGTTTCCTGCAGCAGAATGCCGTCGGTCATGAACTTGATCCAGCCGTGCTGCTGGCTTTTGTCGTCAAAACGAACCGCGTAGCCCACCGATTGCCCCACGGCTTCGCCCAGTTCCTCGGCCACCCGTGTGGCCATGGAAATGGCGGCCAGGCGGCGCGGTTGCGTGCAGGCAATGAGTCCGGTTTCTCCGAGGCCAGCCTGCAGGCAGATTTTGGGTAACTGGGTGGTTTTTCCCGAGCCGGTTTCTCCAGCCACAATCACCACCTGGTGCTCGCGTATGGCCTCAGCTATC
>WGBZ01000329.1 GCA_015494035.1 Lysobacterales bacterium
ATGTTATGCTTCCTCCAGGTTGTGCATCAACCAGCCATTTAACAGATGGCGACTTCGGAACAAAGGATAACTCCTTTTTGGAATAGAATCTATCGAGACCCGACACCTAAGTAAGCCAGATGGTTGCCTGGTAAAAAATATGTCGCCTGGGCGCTGATTATCCACAAAAACCTGATGTTGGGGAAATTTTGCTTGTTGGCACGGGCTGGCATAGGCAGAAAAGCCCACCAAAAATCATTTTTTACTTGATTGCCAAGTGGTGTTTTTGGCACACTGGCCTGCCTTGTGCAGGTGTTACCAGTGAGACTGCCTGCGGCAGCCGCTGCTGGCGCCACCATTCCATCAGAGAATCCTTAGGAGTTCCCATGTGTTTTACCCGCTTGTTACCCGCTCTGACAGCCATCAGCCTGCTGGCTGGCTGTGCTCAGGACACGCCGTTGAACCTGCGTGTGCCGCACACATCAGAAAAGACCGATCAGCCCGAAGAGGCCAATGCCTTTTTTGTCGAAAAGCGGCTTCCCCCCGGTGCCAATCACCTGGACTACCGGCGTTATGAACAGGCCAGAACACAGGCGGCCAAATTGCCCCGCGTGCAAACGGTGGGGGGCGACTCTCGCACCAGTTTTTCCGGCTGGACATTCCTTGGCCCTGGCAATGTGGGTGGCCGTACGCGCCAGATTGTGATTGACCCCAATGCACCGGATACCCTGTATGCCGCGGCCGTGGCCGGTGGTGTCTGGAAAAGCACCGATGCCGGTGCCAGTTGGGCGCCGCTGGATGATTTGCTGCCCAATCTGGCCGTCAGCGCGCTGGTTATGGACCCGAACAATTCATCCGTCCTGTACGCGGGCACGGGGGAAGGCTTTTACAACATCGATGCCGTGCGTGGCGCAGGAATTATGAAAACCACCGATGCCGGTGCCAGCTGGCAGTTACTGGCTGCCACGGCCAACAATCCGGCATTTTATTACACCAATGACCTGAAGATTTCCGCGCTGGACAGCCAGCGGGTTTATGCCGCCACCAACAGCGGCTTGTTCCGCAGTGACGATGGCGGCGCCAACTGGAACGCCATTCTTAGCACCTCCAGCGATGGCAACTACACACGCCTGGGTCGCTGCACGCAACTGGCCCTGCGCACCGACACGGCCAATGGCGACACGCTGTTTGCCAGCTGCCTGACCACCTTCAACGATGGCAACAGCAACCGTACCGGGCACATGGTCTGGCGGAGCCCGGGCGCGGACGCGGCCAACCCTGCCTGGGACGTGGTGCTGGATGATCCCGGCATGGGGCGCACCTCGCTGGCGCTGGCGCCCTCGGATCAGGACGTGATTTACGCGCTCAGCGCCCACGATGGCACGGGCAACGCGGATTACACCAATGGCCTGCACGCTGTGTTTCGTTCCGGCGATGGTGGCACGACCTGGGTCAAACAAACTGACTACAACAACGCCAATGCCATTAACACCACCCAGCTGTCCAACCCGCCTTATCTGGTCTGTAACAACCCGCCTCAATTTTACAATCAGGGCTGGTATGACAACGTGATCGCCGTGGATCCGGTCAACCCCAACCGCGTCTGGACAGGTGGCATCGACCTGATGGTTTCCGACGATGGCGGCCAGAACTGGGGCATTGCTTCGTACTGGTATCTGGACCCGTCCCAGTATGGCATTAATTCCACCTCGCCCCACGCGGACCAGCACGCCATTGTGTTTCACCCCGATTACAACGGCAGCACCAACCAGATCCTGTACGTGGGCAATGACGGCGGCGTTTACCGGGCCAATGGCGCCAATTCGGCTCCGGGCACCGCGCTTAATAATGTGTGTGTGAGCACTATCAGCGATATCCAGTGGATTGAGCCGTTTAACTGGGAAAACCTCAACAACGGCTATGGCGTGACCCAGTTCTACGATGGCCAGGCCTACCCGGATGGCAGCACCTATTTTGCCGGCGCCCAGGACAATGGCACCCAACGTGGCAACGACACCGACGGTCCCAACAACTGGCAGCAAATTCGTGGCGGTGACGGTGGCTATGTTTCGGTGAACCCTGACAATACCGACATTATTTACTCGTCTTACACGCGCTTGAGCCTGCAACGCTGGGATCCGGTGGCCGGAAACTGGGTGGATGCCACCAACGGCATTGACACCTCGGTGGATGCCGGTTTTCTGTTCATTACGCCGCACGCCATGGATAACAGCAATCCCGACGTTTTGTGGATTGGCGGCAGTTACCTGTGGCGCACCACCGATGGTGGCGACAACTGGGTTCAGGCCAGCACCGACAACGCTGGTCGCTTGTCTGCGATCACCACTTCGGCTGCTGATTCCAATCGCGTGCTGGCCGGATTTACTGACGGTGAAATCCGCTATAACCACGCCGCCCTGAACGCCGATGCCACCACTGATTGGCCATCGGTGGTGCTGCAAAACGGCTGTTATGTGTCCTCACTGCGTTTCGATCCCACCGATGCGGCCAATAACACCGCCTATGCCACTTCGTCCACCTTTACCTGCCCGCACGTGTGGAAAACCACCGATGGCGGCGCAAACTGGGTGAACATCACCAATAACCTGCCGGACATCCCGGCCCATGACCTGATGGTGGACCCGGCTGACAATCAGCACCTGCTGCTGGCCACTGACTTGGGCATGTTCACTTCCACCGATGACGGTGTCACCTGGGCGCAGGAAAACACCGGCTTTGCCAATGTGGTGGTGGAATCGCTGGACATGGAAACGGTCAATGGGGTGCCGGTGCTGTATGCCTTTACCCACGGCCGGGGTGCCTGGAAAGCCCCGTTGGCCGGTGCGGGCACGGACCTGATCTTCAAGCATGGCTTTGAGCTGGTGCAATAACGCGTGCCGTGAATTGGTTGCTGAATTAAGCCTGACTCCCTGCCATTGCGGGGAGTTTTTTTATGAGCGCCTGGTGAACCAGGCAGCTGAGGGTGCTATATTTGGTGGCCAAGACAATCATTACTCATAAGGGCTCATCCCATGCAAGACGACATACTGGTTTCTAACCTCGAAATTGTTTTTGGCCGGCGCATTCAGAAGCACCTGGGGCTGGTGCAAGGCAGCTCGGTACGGGCCAAACACGCCGGCAAGGACATTCTGGCCGGCTTCAAGAACTTTGTTGGCGGCGAGCTGACAGCCTACACGGAGCTGATGCAGGAATCCCGCGCCGAAGCCATGCAACGGATGCTGGAACAGGCCCGCGCGGTGGGGGCTAATGCCGTGCTCAACGTGCGTTTTTCCACCGCCAGCATCGCCGTGGGGGCGGCAGAAATATACATTTACGGCACGGCGGTGGTGTTGGCCCCGGAGCAGTGACATGGATATCCTGATTCAGTTCGCGGTACTGCTTGGCTTGCTCATGCTGGGCTATTTTGTTGGCAGCCATCGAGAGAAGAAACATTACCAGAGCATCATCAAGCGCGAAAAAACCCTCAACAGCCTGCCGGCGGTCTCCTCCCGCATTCCGCCGGTCAACCAACCCTACCGGCAACAGCTGGTGCTGGGTAATGCGGTAATCGCCAACGATTACTTCAAGTTTTTCATTGCCGGTTTGCGCAACCTGTTTGGGGGGCGGATTCACGGCTATGAAACGCTCATGGACCGGGCGCGCCGGGAGGCGCTATTGCGGCTGAAAGCACAGGCCATGGAGCAGGGAGCCGAACTGGTGTTTAATGTGCGCTATGAAACGGCCAACCTGAGCTGGGGTGTGAACAATTCCATGGGTGTCATCGAAGTCATGGCCTATGGCACGGCCCTGATTCCCGATTCACCCGCTCACTGACAGGGCTGGGTATGGAATACCTGAACCCGCAACCGCCAGAAGGCATCAATACCTCGCCGGACCACAGCCCGGTGCGGGATTTACTGTGGCTTTCTGCCGGTGCCCTGGTACTGGTGCTGAGCCTGACTGCCGTGCTGGTGTTGGCTGGCGGCTGGCTGGCGCGACAGGTGCCTTTCGCGACGGAAAAACAGCTGGCGGCGCGCTTTGCTGATGATGCGCCCATCCACTCACCGCAGCTGAAGGCCTATCTGGAAGACCTCAAAAACCGCTTGCTGGCACACAGCGATTTGCCTGCAGGCATGGACATCACCCTGCATTACGTGGATGACGACACGGTCAATGCCTTTGCCACCCTCGGCGGTCACGTGGTACTGTTTCGCGGCCTGCTGGAACAGGTGCCGGATGAAAACACCCTGGCCATGGTGCTGGCCCATGAAATAGCGCACGTGAAACACCGTGATCCACTGGTGGCATTGAGCCGGGGCCTTTTGATCAGCACGGCGCTGGCCAGTCTTGTCGGCAAAACACCGGCACCGCTGGACAAGGCGGCGCTGTTGACCCTGTTGCGCTATGGGCGGGGCATGGAACAGGCCGCCGATGCCGCCGCCGCGCAGGCCCTGGCCGGCACCTATGGTCACCTGGGTGGCAGCCAGTCCTTGTTCCAGTTGTTTCAGCAGTTGCAAGGGCAACGGCCCGCTGCCTGGCAGGCTTTTTTGCAAACCCACCCCCTGAACCAACAACGAATTGATCAGTTACAGGCCTTAAGCGAGGCAAATAACTGGCCGTTGACTGGCCCGTTAACGCCTTTACCCGCGGGTTTTCAAGACTGGCTGAAAGCAGACGACGAATAAGTCGTCCGGGCCTGCCAATTTATTTACTC
>WGBZ01000330.1 GCA_015494035.1 Lysobacterales bacterium
CATTTCTCCGTTGGTTGATGAAATCTCCCGTGCATTGACGGGCTGTGTGCGGTTAACGCCTCTGGCGCGGATTTGGTTGACAGCGGGGGTGTATAATCACAAATTTCGAACCACAAGGACTCATCATGCTTGATTACGTGCTGGCCGACTGCCAGGAAACCACCGTGCCCATCATTCCCGTGCGCCAAGCCGAGTTTGACCAGTGGCTGGAAAAACAGGACGAAAAAACCCGCAACTGGGTGAAGGTCAACCGTTTCGGCGAACAGCCACTGAAGCACCTGCGGCTACACGACGAGCATGGCAATATGGAGCGCGTTATTGCTCTGGTGGGGAACGAGGACAACCCGTATGATTTTTCCCAGCTGCCCAATAAACTGCCCCTGGCCCATTACCGGCTGGAATCCGAGGACCAACGCCTGACCGATGCGGCCGTGCTGGGCTGGGGCTTTGGCGCCTATCATTTTGACCGTTATAAAAACAAGGAACGCCAACCGGCCACGCTGGTGGTGCCGGGTTTGCTTGAGCGGCACAAAGCTGCCGCTGAGCGCGTGGCGGCCACCACCCTGGTGCGAGACTTGATCAATACACCGGCCGATGACATGGGGCCTTCGGAACTGTCAGCGGTGGTGCAAGACATGGCCGAATCACACGGCGCCACCTTTAGCGAGATCGTCGGCGATGAGCTGCTTGAAGAAAACTTTCCCGGCGTGCACCTGGTGGGGCGTGCCAGCCACAAGGCACCAAGGCTAATTCAAATGGAATGGGGCAAGGCCGGGGATCCTCTCATTTGCCTGGTGGGCAAGGGCGTGTGCTTTGACACCGGCGGCATCAACCTCAAGCCGTCCACGTCCATGCGCCACATGAAGAAGGACATGGGCGGAGCCGCGCACGTGCTGGGTCTGGCGCAGTTGATCATGAACCAGCACCTGCCAGTGCGGCTGCAGGTGATTATTCCGGCGGTGGAAAATGCCGTTTCGGCCAATGCCTTTCGCCAGGGCGACATTGTTACCTCACGCAAGGGGCTGACCATCGAAATTGGCCACACAGATGCCGAAGGGCGGGTGATTCTGGCCGATGCGCTGGCGCTGGCGGCCGAACAGCAGCCGGAACTGATTATCGACTTTGCCACCCTCACCGGCGCGGCCCGGGTGGCCCTGGGGCCGGAGCTGCCACCGATTTTCTGTAACACCGATGGCATCAGCAGCGAAGTGGTGGCCTGCTCCAACGAAACCCATGATCCACTCTGGCCCATGCCCTTGTACCAGCCCTACAACAGCATGATCACCCGCACCATTGCCGACTTGAGCAACGTCGGCAACCTGTCCATGGCCGGCTGCATCACCGCGGCCTTGTTTCTGGAGCATTTTGTGGAAAAGGACATCCCCTGGATCCACATAGACACCTTTGGCTGGAATAATCGCGGCATTCCCGGTCGGCCCATTGGTGGTGAGGCCATGGGCATGAGTGCCATTTATCACTGGTTGGAAAAACGTTACGGAGCCAGCGCATGAGCGAAAGCGGAACCACAAACGCAAACCCGGTCAAAAAACTGCATTTTGGCACTGGCGAACGGCCGGCGGTCATCCTTGGTCATTACGCCAACCGCCACGGACTGGTCACCGGCGCCACCGGCACCGGCAAGACCGTGACCGTGCAGGTGCTGGCCGAAGGCTTTTCGCGCCTGGGCGTGCCGGTTTTCGTGACCGATGTCAAAGGCGACGTGGCCGGTTTGTCCCAAGCCGGGCCGGAGAAAGAGAAAATGCGTCAGCGGGCCGAAAAACTCGGCATCGAAGGCTACAAATTCGAAGCCTCGCCGGTGGTGTTCTGGGACATTTTTGCCAAATATGGCCACCCGGTGCGCACCACCATTGCCGAACTGGGCCCCATGCTTATCAGCCGCCTGCTGGAGCTGTCCGACGTGCAGGAAGGTGTGCTGAATGTGGGTTTCAAACTGGCCCGGGAACAAAACCTGCCCCTGCTGGACATGAAAGACCTGCAGCAGCTCATGATTTACCTGGGCGACAACCACCGCGAAATCTCCCAGAATTACGGCCGCGTCACGCCCGCCTCCATTGGTGCCATCCAGCGCCGTATTCTGGAGCTGGAACAGCAGGGCGGGGATCGCCTGTTTGGCGAACCGGCCCTGCAACTGGCCGATTTCATGCGTCAGGACCTGTCGGGGCGGGGCATCATCAACATCATGGACTCGCGCGAGCTGATCCAGAAGCCCCAGCTGTACGCCACGTTTTTGTTGTGGCTGATGAGCGAACTGTTTGAATCCCTGCCCGAAGTGGGCGATTTGCCGGTGCCCAAACTGGTGTTGTTTTTTGACGAGGCGCACCTGATTTTTGATGACGCACCGAAGGAACTGCTGCGCAAGATTGAGCAGGTGGCGCGGCTGGTGCGCTCCAAGGGCGTGGGCATCTACTTTTGCACCCAGTCACCGGGTGACATTCCCGAATCGGTGCTGGGTCAGCTGGGCAACAAGGTGCAGCATGCCCTGCGTGCCTACACGCCCAAGGACAAGAAAGTGATCCGGGCCGCGGCTGAAAGTTTTCGTCCCAACCCCAAATTCAAAACCGAAGACATCATCACCCAGATGGGCGTGGGTGAAGCCCTGGTTTCCACCCTGGAAGAAGGCGGCGCGCCGTCGGTGGTGGACTATTGCAAGATTGCCCCGCCGCGCTGCCGCATGGGGCCAATCACGGAAGACGAACGCCAGCAAGTCATGGCACGTTCGCCGGTGGCGGGTAAGTACGACACGCCACTGGATCGCGAATCGGCCTACGAAACCCTGAAACAGCGTGCCGAGGACATTGCCCGCAAAAAAGCCGAGGCAGAGGCCCGGCTGGCTGAAGAAAAACAGCGCCAAGCGGCAGAAAAAGCCAAGGCCAAAAGCAGTAAAAAAGGCCGATCCCGACAAACGGTGTGGGAAACCGCCGGCAAAAGCATTGCCCGTTCGCTGGGCACCAAGGTGGTCAACCTGCTGTGGAAAGCCTTGACTGGCCGTCGCCGGTAGGTGTTTTCTGATCACCGGTTTAAGGCATGAGGCAGAACGAAGCACGGCCTGTCTTTTGCCGCGGGAATTCACTGGTCGATCACGGTCTGTTGACAAAATGCAGACGCACGCAAACACCGGCTTCAGGCACCGGACAACCAGGCAAAAAAGAAGTAAGAGAGGGGGAAAGATGGTGGGTCGTATAGGATTCGAACCTATGACCAATGGATTAAAAGTCCACTGCTCTACCAACTGAGCTAACGACCCACAGGGATTTTTTCAGAACCTTCGCCACGCCGTGCGAAGGATGCGTATGATAGGAGAATCCGACGATTCTGACAAGCTTTTTTTGCGAAAAAACGCAATTTACGCCCGCCTAGTGGGTTGTTTTCTTTCTCGATTATCCCGCCTGGGTTTTTTCCACCACCACGGCCTGATTCAGGCGCAGCACCGGTGCTGCAGCGGCCGCTTTGGTGGACGCCACCGGTTGCGCCCAGGCATTCTGACCAAAATAGACCTTGTGGCCCCGCCGCCGGTAAGCAGCCAGGGTCGCCAGCGGTTCGGGGCCACAAAAGCAACCGCTGTCCGGGTCCACCGTGGAGATGGTGCAGCGGGAACAGGGCTTGACCAGGTGCAGCCGCAGCGGGCCTGTGCGCAGTGTCTGCCAGCGGTCTTCGGCATAGGCATCACAGCCGTCAATCAGCACGTTGGGGCGGAAGTGACGCACCTCAAAAGGCTTATGGGCGCGGCCGATGCGCCGGTTCAGGTCATCCAGTGAAGCCTGCGACAGGATCAACAGGGGAAAGCCATCGGAAAAACCGGTTTGCACGCCGGCGGGAACGAAGTGTGTGTCCACTTGGCGACGGGCACTGCCGGCCAGCTTCACCAGTCGGACAGGCGTTTCCAGCCACTGGCTCAAGGTTTCATTTACAGCAGGCCGCGCCGGGTGCGCTGGCAGCGTGTCTTTCCAGATCCGGCAGGCAGTGGTGTTGGCAGAAAAGTCCTGCGGCGAAATGCGCAATCGATCCGATTGGTAAGCCAAACGCAGCACCTCATTGTCCAGCAAACGTGCGTGGACGGTGGCCATGTGCGGAATGTCGCGCTGGCTGAGAAAACGGCCCTGGGCATCGGTCAGCATCCAGCGCCGGTCTCCGGCAAGGCCCAGTGCATCCACGCTGGCCTGTGGCAGGGCTTCGCCGGCCATGGACTTGACCGGATAGCGATACAGGCCGCTGATGTGCAGGCCAGGGCTCATGCCGGGGCGTCGGTGGTACTCTGGTAGGGCGTCGGGTCAGCCACGCCGGCTTCGGCAAAACCTTTTTTGCGGTAATAGCAGGAATCGCACTGGCCACAGGCACGGCCCTGTTCATCGGCCTGATAGCAGGAGACGGTCAGGCCGTAATCCACCCCCAGTGAATCGCCCAGGCGGATAATTTCTGCCTTGTTGAGGTCAATGAGCGGGGTTTCGATGCGCAGTGGCTGGCCTTCCACACCCACCTTGGTGGCCAGTTGCGCCAGTTTTTGAAAGGCCTGGATAAATTCCGGCCGGCAGTCCGGGTAGCCGGAATAGTCCACCTGATTGACGCCGATGAAAATGCGTTCAGCGCCCACGGTTTCGGCATAAGCCAGGGCCATGGAGAGAAAAATGGTGTTGCGTGCTGGCACGTAGGTGACCGGAATGCCGCCTTGCCGTTCTTCGGGCACGTCAATGTCGTCGGTCAGGGCCGAGCCGCCAATGTTGCGCAAGTCGATGTGTAGCACCTTGTGCGCCACCGCGCCCATGGCTTCGGCCAGTTTTTCGCTCGCGGCCAGTTCGGCCCGATGGCGCTGGCCATAGTCCACGGCCATGGTGTAGCAGTCATAGCCCTGGTCACGCGCCACGGCCAGACAGGTGGCCGAATCCAGTCCACCGGAGAGCAACACCACGCATTTTTTGGCGTCCGTGGCTGCGCTTGTCGGAGCATCTTCAGAGAATGTGTTTTCTGTCATTGTTTATTTTCCGCGCGCGTCGTTCCAGATGAT
>WGBZ01000331.1 GCA_015494035.1 Lysobacterales bacterium
CATTTCCGGCATAACCTGCTTCGTCCAGATTCAATCAGAGCTTCCCTAAGAAAAAACGCCTCATTATTCGGGGCGTTTTTTTATGCGCAGAGGAAACAGGATATTGCCAAGCGAGCTGCAGTAAAATAGGGGCTGATTAGCCGTTTGGATTTGGAAGCCCCATGACAGTGCCATCACCACAACACCTTTACCGGCAGGCCTTGCAGTACTTGCAACAGGGCCAGTGGGCAAGGGCACGCGAAAATCTTACACTGGCTGCAGGCAATGGCTTCGCCCCTGCCATCAAGGAGCTGGGCATTCTGGAATTACATGGCATTGGCGGGCCAGCCGATGCCATCAGCGCCGTCAATCGTTTCCAGCAGTCAAGTCTGGAACCGGAATCGTGTTTCGAACTGAGCCGGTGCCTGTACTTCGGTTATGGCATCCAGCGGGACACATCCGCTGCCTTGCACTGGTTGAAACGTGCGGCACAGGCCAATTACCCTGAAGCCTTGCGCGTGCTGGCGATGCTGGCCCAGTGGCATGATGGTCAAGAATCCAGCGAACCCAGGATTGCGAACGCGCAAGGGCCAGCAGCGGAAACCCTTATGTGTGCAGCGGCCAGAGCTGGGGATGCCTTCGCGCGCTTTCTGCATAGCCAGCAGGCCTTGCGCGCTCAGGAATCCATGCACACTGGGGAGAAAACTCTGGCTGCGATTGAGAACGTCCGCTGGCCACAACATCTGCCACGGGACGGTCAGCACTTGAACGAAAAGCCGGACATCACCTTGTTTGATGGCGCCTTGACGGACTGGCAGTGTGACTACATCCGCTTCCGCGGCGCGCCGCATTTGCGGCCCTCCATGGTCTTGGACCCGGTCACTGGCCAGCGAATAAAGGATCCGGTGCGCAACAGTGATTCGGCCGCTTTTGACTGGTTTCTGGAAGACATTGTCATCAACGCCATCATGCACTCAGTGACTGCCCTGACGGGCATTGACGCTGAACGCAGTGAACCACTGCACTTGCTGCGTTATGGCGTGGGCCAGGAATACAAACCCCATTACGACTTTGTCGGCGGGCTGGAGAACACCGGGCAGTTTGCCGAGCAACAAAGGACAGATACGCTTTGTCTTTACTTAAATGACGTGCCTGTCGGTGGCCAGACGGCTTTCCCCCGATTGGGTTTGAGCGTGCCGGCACGAAGAGGGCAGGTGGTGCACTTCCAGAACGTAGACGCCAATGGCAGCCCATTCGTGGATTCACTCCACTGCGGCTTGCCGGTACGGCAGGGAGAAAAATGGCTGGCTACCCTGTGGATTCGTAAACACAACACCAACAGAGGCATGGATTATGAGTGATTTCAAACCGGTGCGATCTGGCGAGGTCGATGGCCGGCCCATTTATGTTTTTGATGACATGATCGAAAAACGGGTTAACGATGAAATTTACCAGGCCTTGATCAAGGCGCCGTTTACCCGCACGGAAATGGCACGACCGGAAACCGCGGCTTACCGGCATTGGGCCTACAACATGCCCCTGGAAAAGGCCAGACTGCTGCCCATTGCTGTTCGGGCTCAGCAGGCCATGGACAGCCTTTTCGAGGAATCCTACCGCATGTACCGCTGCTATTGTAACGTGGCCAGTTTTGGCGACATGCTGTTTACCCACACCGACTGTCAGCCCAATGCCAGGGAAATGACTGCCCTGTGGTTTATCCAGAAAGAATGGGATCACGAATGGGGCGGTGAGACCCTGTTTTTTGATGCCAACAAGGACGCGGCATTTGTGGCCTCACCAAAACCCGGACGGTTGGTGATTTTTGACGGCGCCATCCTGCACGCCGGCCGCCCACCCAATAAAATCTGCACCGAGCCGCGTTATACCTTTGCGATGAAATTTGAAAAATACTGAAGTAGCCGTGATAGTGGCTGTGCCGCCACGTGACCATTGAACCTGTGCGTGTTGTCAGGGCTTGATGGGTTGATTGAAAATACCGTGTGGCTGCACCCAGCCCATTTTGATGGCCAACACAATCAAACCGAACAGGGCCAGCGACACAATGATGCGCACGGTCAGAAAGCGCAGGGTGTTTTTCCCCTGGCCTTTTTCCCGGATCAGGTGATACATGGCCAGGCCCAGTGAATACACAATGAACAGCAGAATGAGAACTATAAGGATTTTCATGCCAGAAACCAGTGGAAGTGCGGCAGTTATTGTACCGCGTGAGTGGCAAAACGAGCCGGTCTTTTTCGTTTTCCAGGCTGATAAGGTCCAGGTGCGCCTGTGAAAAACCGTGTCATTTTCGGGCTGCCCTTGCTACCCACCGCCCTGGTGCTGCTTTTTAGCGTCTTGATGCTGTGGCTGGGTTTCTGGCAACTGCAGCGCGCCGAAGAAAAACAGCAGTTGCTAGATTGGCTGGCCCAGGGCAAGCAACAACCTGTGTCGCAGCCGGCCGATGTGCTGGGACTGCCGCGTTACAGTTTTGTCCAGCTCAGTGGTCATTACCTCCCGGCTCCGCAATTTCTGCTGGAAAACAAGGTGCGCAACAAACGTGTGGGTTATGAGGTGTTAACCCCCTTCGCAGTGGATGGCTGGCCGGGAGCGATTGTGGTCAACCGGGGCTGGATTGACGCATCAGACTGGACAGCCGAGAGCCTGAATGTGGACACGACACCGCGCAGTCTGCGGTTACGGGTGGACAAGCCACCCAAAACCGGGATTGAGCTGGGTGAAGTGACACTGAAGCGGGAAAAGCCGGTGCAGAAAATGCTCTACTTTACCGCCGGTGAGATGGCTGATGTCATCCGTCATCAGTCCGGCCTGCCGCTGCTTCTGGCCCAACGCGTGTTTTTGCTTGACGATGTAGCGCCTGATGGTTTTGCGCGCCAGTGGAAACCTGTTATTATGCCGCCTTCGCGTCATATTGGCTATGCCGTCCAGTGGTTTGGCCTGACCATAACCCTGTGGCTTCTGTATTTCTTCTGGCTACGCAAACTGCGACGAGACCGTGAAAACACAAACCCGAAATAAACTCATCCTGCTGGCTTTGTTTGGCCTGTTTTTTGTGCCGGTGCTGCTGGCTTACCTGATGAATGCCGGTTACCTGCATTACAAGCCACAGCCTTCAAAAAACCACGGTGATCTGGTCAACCCGCCCATTGAAATGCGCCAGTACAGCCAAAACCCGTTGCTGGCCGATAACAACGACCTGTGGAAACTGGTGTATGTCAACCACGGGCCGTGCGACAGCGATTGTGCGCGCATGTTGGACGCGGTATATCGTATCTACCTGGCCACCGGGCGCCATCGCAGTAAAGTAAAACCCGTGGTTGTCTATCCGCAGGCGGAGCTGGCATTGCCGCAGGGGCTGGCGAATCGTTTTGAAAAAATCTCTTTGGCCGAAGAACCCCGCGCGCAAGCGTTGTTTGATCGCTTGAGCCGGCAATCACTGGGGCAGGGCGACGGGTTTTACATCGTTGCGCCGGAAGGCTTTCTCATGATGTCCTACCCCAAGGGGTTTAACCCATCGGGTACAATCAAGGACATGAACGTGTTACTGAAACGCAAAGACGGATAAAACATGAAATACCATCAACTGGCCTGGGTGGCCGTTATTCTTGCTTTGGGCGTGGTTGTGCTGGGCGCCTTTGTGCGCTTGTCCGATGCGGGCCTGGGTTGCCCGGACTGGCCTGGCTGTTATGGCCAGATGGACTGGCCCACCCAACATGAGGAAATTCAGCAGGCCAACAGCGAGTTTCCAGACCGACCCGTGGAGCCGCACAAGGCCTGGCGCGAAATGGTGCATCGGTATTTTGCCGGCACGCTCGGTGTGCTGGTGCTCGCCCTGTTTGTCTGGGCCTGGCGCAAGCGCGACGAAGGCATCAATCACCAGGACGCTCCGGTGGGGCTGGCCACGGCTTTGCTGATTATCATTGTCCTGCAGGCGGCCCTGGGCATGTGGACGGTGACGCTGAAGCTCAAGCCAGTGATTGTCATGCTGCACCTGCTGGGCGGTTTGACCACCTTGTCCCTGCTGTTGTGGCTGGCCTTGCGCACCACCCCGAATCTGATGCCCTACCGCTATGCCGGTCACGTCAAACCTTGGATGATTGGTCTGGGGCTGCTGCTGTTGGTGATGCAAATCGCCCTGGGCGGCTGGACCTCTTCCAACTACGCGGCCCTGGCCTGTCCGGATTTTCCCACCTGTCAGGGCAGTTGGTGGCCTCACATGGATTTTTCCGAGGCGTTTGTGCTCTGGCGCGGCATTGGCCCCAATTACGAGTTTGGTGTGCTGGACATGCCGGCGCGAACCGCCATTCACATGGCCCACCGAATGGGTTTTCTGCTGGTGAGTCTGTACCTGATCTGGCTGGCCTTCCGCTTGATGAAAAACCGCGAACTGCTGCCCTGGGGCGTTGGTTTGCTGGCCCTGTTGAGCTTGCAGATCACTCTCGGCATTTCCAATGTGGTGTTTTCCCTGCCTTTGCCCGTGGCCACTTTGCATAACATGGGTGCGGCGTTGCTGCTGATATTCATGGTGGCGC
>WGBZ01000332.1 GCA_015494035.1 Lysobacterales bacterium
GTGGACAACATGCCAACCGCTGCCACGCCAACGCCATACACGCCCGCGCCTTCAGGCAATAACAGGGAACAGACAAAAATCACCGCGGCAATGGTCATCACTGGAATCATGACTGACTTCATGCCCACCGCCAGGCCAGCAATCATGACCGTGGCCGGGCCGGTTTCACCTGAAGCGGCAATTTCACGCACCGGCTTGCCACCAGTGTAGTATTCGGTCACCAGACCAATGATGATTCCGCCCAGGGCACCGGCCACCACGCACCACCAGACATTGGCCGACACGCCCAGTTTGGTCACCGTAAACCACGCCACAGCCATAAACAGCAGCGTGGCACCGATGGTGCCAAAGCGCAGGGCCACATCCGGTTTCTTGCCTGCAAATGCCTTCACCAGCAAGATACCAATCACCGAGGCGATGAGGCCGGTGGAAGCCAGCGCCAAGGGCAGAAACATCAGGTACTGGCGGGAATTGGCCAACAGCTTCAGGGTCTGTTCCGGCATGGTGGAAGCAATGGCAATACAGGCAATCATGGCACCCACGTAGGATTCAAAGATATCGGAACCCATGCCGGCCACATCGCCCACATTATCACCCACGTTATCCGCGATCACGCCCGGGTTGCGTGGGTCGTCCTCAGGAATACCGGCCTCGACCTTGCCCACCAGATCAGCGCCCACATCGGCGGATTTGGTAAAAATGCCACCGCCCACACGCGAAAAAAGCGCCACCGTGGAAGCGCCCATGCCAAAGCCGTGAATGGCGTGCGCCGTTTGCGGGTCGTGGCCAAACAGCAAATACAGCGTGCCCAGGCCCAACAAACCCATGGAAGCCACCGTCAGACCCATGATGGAACCACCATAAAAGGCCACCGACAGGGCCGACGCCGCACCCTGTTCATTGGCCGCCAGGGTGGTTCGCACATTGGCCTTGGTGGCGGAAAACATGCCAAAGTAACCGGCAATGCCGGAACTGATGGCGCCCAGCACAAAGGCAAAAGGCGTTTTCCAGTCACGAAAACCCAGGTAGAGTATCACCGTCAATAACAGCACAAAACCAAACAGGATAGTGTATTCGCGTTTCATGAAAACCATGGCCCCGGTATGAATGGCATCGGCAATTTCTTTGATCTTGCCGGTGCCACCGGGCATCCGCGCCACCATGAAATAGATCAGCATAGCAATAACCAAGCCAATGGCACCGATCACGATGGGTATAAGTTCCAGAGTCATTTGTCTCCCCTTTTTTATTCCGGCCTTGCGCCGGAGGATTGTGTTTGCGGCCGCAAGCATCCCTGCCCGGTCGCCCCTTTTCTTGCCACCGGCCTCAGCCGGCGAGCCTCATTGTATGCATAGTTGTCCTGTGGCGCAAACAATCACCCGGCGCCAAATTTGATTGCAGGGTTTATCGCAGCGACTAACGCTGACAGGCGAGTGCAAAAAGCCGATAATAGCGCCATGCCTGAAGCCCGCGCAAACAATCCGCAACACCCTGATGAGTTGCCAGAAACCACACCGCCACTGGCACACGTGGCCGTTTACGACAAGTCCTCAGCCGGCATTGCCAGTGCCGCCCTGGATGCCAACATCTCGCGCCTGATTGTCTTGCACCGCCACGGTGATAACATCGAGGGATTGAAACGCGTCATGCGCGATCGCGGCATCGCCTGTGATGCATGGACGGTGTCATTCGACCCACAGGAATTTCGCCGACTACTGGACAAGATTTTCACTAAATACAAGGACTTGCGACTTCAATTTAATGCCAGTTCTGGTTATCGACTCATGGCGGTACTGGCGCTTGAGGCGTTTCGCTCCCACCAATTGCCCATCTTTGTGATCGACAAATACACGGACCAGTGGCACTGGGTCTATCCTCAGGATCTCGACGCCCATCACCTGGCGCATCGCCTTAAAATCCACGAATACCTGCGGGTTTTCAATGCGGAAGTCACCGATCCCGGCCAGCGTCAGGGCGAACCGACATCCCAACGAAAACTCACCCAGTGGCTGGTGGATAACGTGGAAAAGCTGTCAGCGGGCCTGGCTGCCCTGAACCACATGGCCATGCGTGCCAATGCCGAACACCAACGCCTGCTAGAACCCCATCAGGCAGACAATCCGGTCTTGCGTGATGTACTGTCGCAGTTTGAAAAGGCCGGACTGCTGAAAGTCAACGACCGGCAAGTGGATTTTATCAATGAAAAAAACCGCTTTTATGCCAACGGCGGCTGGCTGGAAAATCATGTTTTCAGTGTCATTTACGGCCTGCGTCACCAACTGCCCGCCATTCAGGACCTGGCCCGTGGTGTGGAAATCGCCCGCGGTGACAACAACGTCAGGAACGAGCTGGACGTGACCGCCCTGGCCCACAACCGCCTGCATATTATTGAATGCAAGACGCGCCGGTTCAGTCACCGCAAAGATGCCGGCGCACCCGGTGCCTCGGCGGTGTACCGGCTGGGCAGTCTCAAGGACTTGCTGGGTGGCCTGTCTGCCAAGGCCATGCTGGTCTCTTACCAGCCCTTGAGCCACTACACCGAGCAGCGCGCCAGCGACCTCGGCATTTTCCATTGTGCCCACGAACAGCTACACCGCCTGCGATTTCACCTGCAGACTTTTTTCGAGCAGGACAAACCCCCGAGCCGGAAACGCCGCACGCACCAACGAAAAAAAACCACCCACAGGAAATAACCCCCATGAACTTCCGTTCCGATAATGAAGCGCCCGTGGCCGAGCCAATCATGCACGCCTTGCTGGAAGCCAATCAGGGCTTTGCTGAATCCTACGGCTACGACAAGTACACCCAACGCCTGACTGAACGCCTGACTGATCTGTTTGAACACTGGCTGGAAGTGATCCCGCTTGCCACCGGCACCGCCGCCAATGCGCTGGCCATTGCGCAAACAACTCCGCCCTATGGCGCCGTTTACTGTCATCAGAACGCGCATTTGAACAAGGATGAATGCGGTGCCCCGGAGTTTTATTCCGGCGGCGCCAAGCTGGAGGATTTGCCTGGCGCAGGGGGCAAACTGGATGCCGAAACCCTGCACACAGCCCTGGCGGCCACCGGCGCCCACGGCGAGCACGAGAACCTGCCTTGCTGCCTCAGCCTGACGCAAAGCACCGAGTCCGGCACGGTGTATTCC
>WGBZ01000333.1 GCA_015494035.1 Lysobacterales bacterium
ACACCACCATCAAGCAGTTATTGTCGACGCTGGATGTGGAAACCTTTATCTTTGATCTGGACCGTGAACCGGATGAGTCGCTTTTGCAGGCACTTGATGCGCGCTTGCTGGATGACCATTCCATTGAAGTGGATGTGCCCAAGAGCCGCGCCCTGAATGGCGTGTTCAAATTGCTGGACACCCACGGTTACCGGGTGCTTTCCATGCGCAACAAGGCCAACCGTCTGGAGGAGCTGTTTTTGAAAATGACTCAGAACCCTTCATTGCCCTCAACCTCGGAACAATCCATCGGGCACGTGAAGGAGGCTTCACACTCATCCGGGTCAACCACAACGGGAGAGGCTTCATGAATGCCGTACAACGCAAAGCCGCCTGGGTGGGGTTCTGGACTCTGGTTCGCAAAGAGGTCAACCGCATTCTTCGCATCTGGCCACAAACCCTGTTGCCCCCGGCCATCACCATGACGCTCTATTTTGTGATTTTTGGCAGCCTGATCGGCAAGCGCATCGGTCAGATGGGTGGTTTTGATTACATGGCTTTTATTGTGCCGGGGCTGGTTATGATGTCTGTTATCACCAATTCCTATGGCAACATGGTGTCCTCGTTTTTTGGTTCGAAGTTTGGCCGTCACATTGAGGAACTTCTGGTTTCCCCCATGCCCAATGCCGCCATTTTGGGTGGTTATATCGCCGGTTCGCTGACGCGCGGCCTGATGGTGGGGCTGATTGTTTCCATGATGGCGATGTTCTTTTCCCACATTCAGATCCATAACATCTGGATTGTGCTGACCACGGCGGTGCTCACCTCTATTGTTTTTTCACTGGCCGGTTTTATCAACGCCGCTTTTGCCAAAAAGTTTGATGACATTGCCATTGTCCCCACTTTCATTCTGACCCCGCTGACTTACCTGGCCGGCGTGTTTTATTCCATCAATATGTTGCCGGAATTCTGGCAGCAGGTGTCCAAGTTCAACCCGATTCTCTATATGGTCAACGCCTTCCGTTACGGGTTTCTGGGCGTATCGGACATTGATATTCGGGTGGCGTACGTTATCATTTTCGTTTTTATTGCCATTCTCGGCAGCATTTCCCTGTATATCCTGCACAAGGGCATTGGCTTGCGCAGTTGAGCATGACTTCGGCTTGCCGCACCATTCACACCATGGCCTGTCTGTTGTTCGGACTGGTGGGCATGAGTGCCAGCAGTGTCAGTTTTGCCATGCATGCCAATGCGGGTGCATTGGCTGAGCAAAGCCAGTACGTGTGTGACAGCGTGTCGGCTGGCCGGGCCATTGACTACGAAACGCATTTTTCCGCCGAGTTCAAAAAAGCCGTGCCCAAGGCGGCTCTTGATTCCATTCTGGCAAAGGTCAGGCGCCAGTATGGGCCGTGCCAAGGCTGGTACTTCAAACAAAAGCGCAACGATCACAGTGGACGCATTTTGACGCGTCACGCCAAAAACAAGGAATTACGATTCTCTCTGGCGGTAGATCCTTCCACCTCTGTCATCACCGGCCTGATGGCGCTGGGTGAAGCGAATCGGGTGCCGCAGTTTTCCTCATTGAAGCAAGCCGCCAACGCCTGGCAGGCACTGGTCAGGGCTCATGCGCCGGCTGAAGAACCACAACCGGACACTGGCAAGGAGTCGGCCAATGCCATCGCATCACTCCTTATCAGTACGGGCAAAAATGACCTGCTGGCCATCAACCCGGAAGCAAAACACGCCCTGGGTTCGGCTTTTAAACTCTGGGTGCTGATGGCCTTGGATGAAAAAATCCGCCACGGTGAACTGCACTGGCACACTGAAGTGCCAATCAAGGAGCATTACAAATCACTGCCTTCTGGCGAAATGCATAAACTGCCGGAAGGAACCTTGGTCAGCATCAAACAGCTGGCGCAAAACATGATTAGCATCAGTGACAATACCGCGACGGATCACTTGATTCATCTGCTTGGGCGAAAAAATATTGAACAGTTTCTGCTTACCCACAGGTTGACCCGTTTTGACAACCAGCCGTTGCTTACCACACGCGAACTGTTTCTGATCCGGGCCATGTACTCAGATAAACAGGCAGGGCGGTGGCAACAAGGCAATCGCAGGGAGCGGGAGAAAATGCTCACGAACTTGCCCGCATTGAACCTTTCTGCGTTGTTACTGAAGCTGGCCTATTGGCGTCAGCCGAAACACATACAGCGCATTGAATGGTTTGCTTCACCGCGGGAAATGTGCAATAGCCTGCTGCGCTTTGAGCAAACGGCATCAGCTACAGCCAAAGCCATTCTCGCCTTGAACACGCCCTTATTGCCAGTGGAGCAGGAGCCGTTGGCATATGCCGGTTTCAAAGGCGGCAGTGAGCCAGGGGTTTTGCAACTGAATTACCTGTTGAAGCCCGCCCGGGGCGAGCCTTACTGCGTTGTGATGGGCTTGAACAACACGCAAAAACTTATTGATGAAAATGCCGCCTTTGGCACAGCCGAAGGTCTGCTCAAGGTGTTCCTTGAGTCGATTGGGCAACCCAACAACTCGGAAAAGAGCAGCCGAGCCAGGAAGCGAGGCAAGAGCTAAGGCAAAGGTTGCGAACAGAATTCAATAAAACAGGACAAAACCGTTGTATCAATCTATTATCTGTGTATAATAGCCGTTGTTGACACACAAACCGGCCTGTATAGAGTGTTTTTTGCCGGTTTGATGGGTTTTTTTGGGAGGGTTTTCGACTTTCTTCTAAAAAAACGAATAAAAGTGTTGACATATTCGATTTGTTTGATATAATGGCTTTCCAGTTGAGGCAAACGGCCTTAACAGGGAGACTCTCCGGAGCGTTTTGCCGGGAGTTGAGAAGGTTTTG
>WGBZ01000334.1 GCA_015494035.1 Lysobacterales bacterium
ATCTAAGTCACTGCTGCAGCTGGAGCGCTACGGCATGCTGGTTGTGGTGCTGCTGCTGGCCTCAGGCGTATTGAGCAAAATCCTCTCGCCCCTGATGCACTGGATGACCATCGGCATCTTTAAACTGGTGGGAATTGTGTGACATGGGCACTGAAGCGATGACCCTGGCTGAAGAGTTTTTGCAACTGGCGCGGCAAAAGGCCGTGCTTCGGTTTGGGGAGTTCACCCTCAAATCCGGCCGCACGAGTCCGTATTTTTTCAACGCCGGTCTGTTTGATGACGGGCAGTCCCTGAGTGCCCTGGGTGAATTGTATGCCCGCGCCATCCATGGCAGCGGCATTGATTTCGATATGCTGTACGGGCCGGCCTACAAGGGCATTCCCATTGCAACGGCTATTGCCATTGCCTACGCGCGCCTTTACGGGCGAAACCTGCCGGTGTGTTTCAATCGCAAGGAAGCCAAGGACCACGGTGAAGGCGGCCAGCTGATTGGCGCGCCATTGCGGGGGCAGGTGCTGATTGTGGATGACGTGATTTCTGCCGGCACCTCAGTGCGGGAATCTTTTGCCATTATCGAAAACAACGGGGCCAGTGTGGCTGGCGTGTCCGTGGCGCTGGACAGGCAGGAAAAAGGCCAGGCATCCGAGGGTTCGGCCATTGATGAAATCCGCCAGCAACACGGCATTCCGGTGGTGAGTATTGCCACCCTGGATGACCTGTTGCACTGGTTGCAGCGCCAGGACTCTGTCCATGCCAGCGCCATTCAGACCTACCGGGAGCACTACGGTGCCAGCAGCCACTGAATCGGGTGCTACTGGTGGCTTTGCTGAAGCGGCCCAGGCCGTAGCAGCCCTTTTTGCCTCATCCCGGCAGCGGGTG
This sequence comes from Lysobacterales bacterium, assembly GCA_015494035.1. Classification (GTDB taxonomy): domain Bacteria; phylum Pseudomonadota; class Gammaproteobacteria; order Xanthomonadales; family Marinicellaceae; genus S144-45. Next base: position 880 of record WGBZ01000334.1, read on the forward strand.
GATGTGTTTTCCCATTTTCTGCCCGCTCCGGTGTTTGACACCGAACCCGTGCTGCAGGCACTGGTGGCTTTTGCGCGAAAAAGCCCCAAAAATCAGGGTCGCTTCCTGATCTGGCAGCCACGCCTGGTGACGGCCCGACCACACCCGTTTTTGCAGACCTGCCAGAAATTCCCTGATACCTTCCAGTTGCATTCGTTGCCTCAACGCCTGACGCCCCCCGGGGAAGATTTCCTGCTCAACGATGCCGCTGCCGGTGTGCGGTTTCCACAACCCGGGCGCAGTCTTTTCACCCATACCGACGGTCACAGTCAGGCCTGGTTGCAAGGGGTGTTTGAAGAGCTGTGGCGGCACAGCGAGCCGGTGCCCGAGCTGCGCCAGTTTTTGTTGTAGAGTCAATGCAGCGTGAATTTCCAGTCTCACCCTCACCGCAATCATCACGACTGTCTGGCTTCTGTTCCTGTGGCTGCGTTCCATGGCTCAAATCAAGGTAAAATGCTCACGATAAAATCAAACCGGAGGGGGCTTAGCGTCCGCAACTGCCGGAGCCGTGTGCCGGATGCACACGATTTTTTTCACTTCATTTTTGGGGACACCAGATGAAACAACTGAATCCGCTGGATCTGTATGACATTTCCGCCGAATTAAGCGAAGACGAACTGATGGTGCGCGACACGGTGTCGCGCTGGGTTGACGAAAAGGTTTTGCCGATCATTGGTGATGCCTTTGAAAAAGGGGAATTTCCACTGGACCTGGTGCCTGAAATGGCCGAAATGGGTCTTTTTGGTTGCACCATAAAAGGGTATGACTGCGCCGGTCTCAATTACACCTCCTATGGCCTGATCTGCCAGGAACTGGAACGCGGTGACAGCGGTTTGCGCAGTTTTGCCTCGGTGCAAAGCAGCCTGTGCATGTACCCGATAGCGGCCTTTGGCAGCGAAGAACAGAAGCAACAATGGTTGCCGGGCATGGCCAAAGGCAAAATCATCGGTTGTTTCGGCCTCACCGAACCGCATGGTGGATCGGATCCGGCCAACATGAAAACCAAGGCCGAAAAAGACGGCGATGACTGGGTGTTGAATGGTTCCAAAATGTGGATCACCAACGGCAGCATTGCCGACATTGCCATCGTCTGGGCGCAGACCGAGGACGGCATTCAGGGTTTTGTGGTGGACAAAGAAATGCCAGGCTTTGAAACGCAACTGATTAAACACAAGATGTCATTGCGTGCCTCGGTGACCTCAGCCCTGTTCTTTGACAACGTGCGCGTGCCGGATCGCAACCGGCTACCGGGCGTCACCGGGTTGCGTGGCCCCCTGAGCTGCCTGAGTCAGGCGCGCTATGGCATTTCCTGGGGGCCCATCGGCTGTGCCGTGGCCTGTCTGGATGAAGTGCTGAAATACACCGAGGGCCGTGTGCTGTTCGGCCAGCCGCTGAATGAAAAGCAGCACATGCAGGTGCGTCTGGCTGAAATGGCCCGCCAGATTACCCTGGCGCAAGTGTTGGCCCTGCGCCTTGGGCGGCTGAAAGATGCCGACCAGTTGCACCCGGCACAAGTTTCCCTGGCCAAATGGAATAACGTCCGCATGGCGCTGGATGTGGCCCGGGAGTGCCGCGATATTCTGGGCGCTGCCGGCATCACCCTGGAGCATCAGGCCATACGCCATGCCCTGAATCTGGAATCGGTGATCACCTATGAAGGCACGGAAACCGTGCATCAACTGGTGATTGGCAAGACACTAACTGGCAAAAGCGCCTTTTAACCATGGTTAGTTCAGTCAGGAATGGGGCACGGAACGGGGCCTCTGTGGAGCGATCCGGCGCCCGTCAGGTCAACCGCGCCCAGGTGGTGGATGAGAATTTTATCCGCTTCGTTCAGGGGTTGAAGCTCCCGGCACAGCCGGTGGATATTTCGGCTTTTGGCCTTTCCGCTGATGAGCTGAGTGAGCTGTTTGAATCGCAAGTCATGTCGCGCCAACTGGACCTGATGGCGCGCAAGCTGCGACTGGAAAACAAGGTGTTTTACACCATCGGTTCTTCCGGTCATGAAGGCAATGCGCTGCTGGGGCGGCTCACCCGGCACACCGACCCGGCCTTTCTGCACTACCGCAGTGGCGCTTTCATGATGGAGCGCTCACGACAGGTACCGGGCATCGACCCGGTATTTGACACGGCCTTGTCGTTTGCTGCTAACACCGCCGACCCGGCTTCCGGTGGCCGCCACAAGGTCTGGGGTAGCAAACCCTTGTGGGTGCTGCCACAAACCAGCACCATTGCCAGCCATTTGCCCAAAGCGGTGGGCACGGCGCTGGGCATTGAGCTGGGCAGCCGTTCGCCAGCGGTGGATTTGCCGGTCCCTGACGATGCCATAGTGGTGTGCAATTTTGGCGATGCCAGCAGTAACCATTCCACCGCTCAGGGTGCATTCAATGCCGCGCAGTGGGCCAGCTATCAGGGCCTGGATGTGCCGGTGCTGTTTGTGTGTGAAGACAACAACCTGGGCATTTCCGTGAAAACCCCGCCGGGCTGGGTGGAAAACAATTTCAGGCACCGTCCCGGCATGCAATATTTTCAGGCCGACGGCCTGGATCTGGTGCGTGGTTATGGGCAGGTTAAAGCGGCCGTGGACTACTGCCGACGCGAACGCAAACCGGCTTTTCTGCACCTGGACGTGGTGCGCTTGATGGGTCATGCGGGCACGGATTTTGAAGTGGATTATCGCTCCTTGCGGGAGCTGGAAGCCACAGAAGCCCGCGATCCCTTGTTGACCAGCGCCCGCTGGCTGGTGGAATCCGGCCTGATGCGGCCTGAAGAGATTTTGCACCTGTATGAGACCCTGCGCCAGCGGTGTCTGCAGGCTGCCAAAAAAGCCGATGCCTTGCCGCGTCTGCAAACCGCGCAGGAGGTCATGCAGCCACTGGCGCCGTTTTCACCCGCATCCGTGGCCGAAGAAGCCGCCCGGGTACCAGCGCCTGAAGACCGGTTGCGGGTGTTTGGCTCGGAAAAAAACCTGCCGGAAAACCAGCCGCCCAAACACATGGCAGTGCAGATCAATCGTGGCTTGAAAGACCTGATGATCAGCCACCCCAACAGCATCGTGTTTGGAGAAGACGTGGCGCAAAAGGGCGGGGTTTATACCGTCACCAAGGGCTTGTACAAGGCTTTTTCGCCCAAGCGCGTGTTCAATACCCTGCTGGATGAACAGACCATACTCGGGCTGGCCCAGGGTTACAGTTACATGGGTTTGCTGCCCATACCGGAAATCCAGTATTTGGCCTATTTCCACAATGCCTGCGACCAAATTCGTGGCGAAGCGGCCAGTTTGCAGTTTTTTTCCAATAACCAGTTCGCCAACCCCATGATGGTTCGCATTGCCGGGCTGGGTTACCAGAAGGGTTTTGGCGGGCACTTTCACAATGACAACAGCATCACCGCCTTACGCGACATTCCCGGGCTGGTGGTGGCTTGCCCTTCCCGTGGTGATGACGCGGTCAAAATGATGCGCACCTTGATGGCCTTGTCGAAAGTGGATGGCCGGGTCAGCATTTTTCTGGAACCCATCGCCCTCTACATGCGCAAAGACCTGCATGCCGAAGGAGATGGCCTGTGGAATACGACCTACCCGCCGCCGGGGGAATTCATTCCACTGGGTGAGCCGAATGTTTATCACCCTGAAGCCCAGGACGCACTGATCATCACTTACGGCAACGGGGTGCCCATGAGCTTGCAGGCTGCTCGGCACGTCAAAGAGGCCACCGGCAAGGCCACGCGCGTGATGGACCTGCGCTGGTTGCAGCCTTTGAACCGGGAAGCCATTGCCGAGATGGCCAGCCAGTTCGAGCGGGTATTAATCGTGGATGAAGGCCGTGAGTCGGCGTCTGTGAGCGAGGGCATTATCAGCGCCATTGTCGAAAACCATGATAAAGCCGGCCCGTTACCGCGCATCGAACGCATCACGGGGCTGGACAGTTTCACCCCGCTGGGTGACGCGGCGGCACTGGTGCTGCCCTCGGTGGATGCCATCACGACAAAATTATCGGCCCTGCTAGATAAGTAGCCCAGTTTGGTTTTGGTGTCTTATTAACCTGGCATCACCTATATTGATGCCAGGTTAATAGCACTTCAGTCAGAAAGCATTGTGGCATAATGCGGGCATGGCTTTATTCCCCGCTCAATACCCTTTCACTTGCTTGAACCAAGGACGCGGTTGAGATGCCACGGTTAACGACATTGTTTGCCGACATCAGTGACAGCACGGCGTTATTTGAGCGTTACGGCAATCAACAAACCCGGAAAGTCATGGCGAAATTGCTGGCCGGGTTGGGGCAGGTGGCGCAAAGCCATCAGGGCAAGTTGGTCAAGACCATTGGCGATGAAGCCTTGTGCCTGTTCCCGGCCGCGGCCCATGCCATTGAAGCGGCCATAGCCATGCAGAAGGCCGTTGCCGGGCGTTTTTTTGTTGGCAGCGATGCCCTGGCCATCCGCATTGGTCTCTTCCACGGGGAAGTTGTCATTGAGCCGGATGATATTTTTGGCGACGGCGTCAACGTGGCGGCTCGCCTGGTGGCTCTGGCCAATGCCGGCCAGATACTCACTGACCGTTCCAGCCTGGATGAGGCCATGACCAGCACAACACCGCTGCCGGTTTCCTGGCGTGAACTGGGCCCCATCGCCGTCAAGGGCAAAAGTGAGCCACTAAATGTGGTTGACTTGCTGTGGCAGGAAGACGACACCAACCTGACCAGTGTGGCCAGGGTGCTGGACACTGCCGCACTGGCGACCGGGCAGTTGTTGCACCTGCGTCTGGGCACTCGTGAATGGCCGTTTAAGCCCGCTGATGCGCCGGTTCATATTGGCCGCGATCCCGGTTGCCAGTTGGCCATGACTTCTGCCACTGTTTCCCGTCACCATGCTGTGATTGAATACCGCTCTGGGCAGTTTGTGTTTACCGACAAGAGCTCCAACGGCTCGTGGTTGCGATTGGGTGGTGAGTTACTGCGCGTGCATCGAGGCAGCGTGCCGTTATTCGGTCAGGGAGAAATCCATTGTGGATCGGTGTATGATTCAAGTCAGAAACAGACATCGCAACACATCATTCACTTTTTGACAGGGAGCTAGTACATGGCAGACTTCATCAGAAAACTGGCCGGTTTCAGCCTGTTATCGGTGGCCGTGCTGTACCTTGGCTTCCGGATGATCTAGGGAAGCTTTGATCGAATCATGAACTCGCTTCTCACACCTGAAATGTCCGATAACTGTGTTGAAGTCCTTGCAAATAGCCCGCTATTGGCTGCGAACTTCGCCTTGTTCTCGAACATTTCAGGCATAATCTGCTTCGTCCAGATTCAATCAGAGCTTCCCTAGGAGTTTTCATGGCCGTCAGGTATCGCACCGTTCAACAACGTCCCACCGCTTATCGCAGCAGCGCCAGGGCCTGGCTGTTGTACCTGTATTCCTTGCCTTTTTTATTTGCGGCCCTGTCGCATTTGCTGGCAGGCAATACTATTCGTTTCGGCCTGACTTTGCTGGTTTTTCTGGCAGTGATGCTGGCGGCGGCTTTTATCAGTCGCGGGTTGAAAAACCGGCGCGAATACCTGCAGCAGAAATTTGCCAATCAGGCGCCGTTTCCACTGATCTTTCTCGGTTCGCTGGTGCTGGCCGCTGCCATCTTTGTGGCCGCCTGGCTGGTGGCGGGCTATGGCCTGTTTTCGGCCCTGGGTTTTGCTGTTGCTGCGCTGGTGGGCACCTGGCTGTGGTACGGACTGGATCCGGTTCGCGCACGCGGTATGCCCGATGCCGAGCCAGCTATTCAGGAAGTGCTGGCGGAAAGCGAACGGCGCATCCTGGCCATAGAAAAGGCTACCCGGGAGGTGAGCCAGCCCGAACTGAAACAGCGGCTGACACGTATTACCCGCAAGGCCAGGGAGGTGTTGGCGCTGCTGGCTGAAGATCCGCAGCGAATCAGCCAGTCCCGCCGTTTTTTGCACACCTACCTGGAAAGCACGGATAACATCGTGCGCAAATACGCCAGCACGCACAAGAAAATCACCGACCAGGCGTTGGAAGCCAATTTCCGGGAAGTGCTCGCCACTATTGAAGACACGTTCAACCAGCAGTACGAAAAACTGCTGTCCAGTGACCTATTTGACCTGGACGTGGACATGGAAGTGCTTAACACCCTGATGAAAAAACAGGGGCTGGGATAGCCCTCTGGCGCCTGAACCCCCTGCGCGGTTGATAAAAAAACCAGATAAACACTGACGAGGAATATCATGCCAGAAGACACCAAGCCTAACGAACCACAAAAGCAGTCCCCCCAGCGCGTCAACAAGGATGGCATAAAGACGGCCACCCGAGTGGCCGACCCAGCAACCGATTCCATATTGAAAGGCGAAGTTGTACCGGGCGTGACCGAAGAACTGGTGCCCTATCAGGCCGTGGACGAAGAACAACGCCAACGCATTGATGCCCTGATTAAGGAAATCAACCTCAATGACGCCAATTCCATCATCTTTTTTGGCGCCAAGGCCCAGGAAAAAGTCACGGAAATATCCGACAAAATGCTGGAAGGGGTCAAAAACAAGGAGTTGGGAAAATCCGGTGAGGTGCTGAATGAAATGGTGGCCACCATCCGTGGTTTTAATGTGGATGAGCTGGATCCCAACAAAAAACCGGGCTTTTTTGCGCGCTTGTTTGGCCGGGCCAAACCGTTGGCCAAGTTCCTGCAAAAGTATGAGGAAGTCAAAAAGCAGATCGAATCGATCACCAACAAGCTGGAAAAGCACAAGACCACCTTGCTCAAGGACATCACCAGCCTGGATCGCCTGTATGTGGCCAACCTGGATTATTTCCATCGCCTGGAAGACTACATTCTGGCTGGCGAGGAAAAGCTGCGGCAACTGGATGAAGAGATTCTGCCTGCCATGGCGCGTGAAGCGGAAACCAGCAATGACATGCTCAAGGCTCAGGAATTGCGGGACATGCGTTCGGCACGGGATGACCTGGAACGCCGTGTGCATGATTTGCGCCTGACCCGTCAGGTAACCCTGCAAAGTCTTCCCAGCATCCGCCTGGTACAGGAAAATGACAAGGGACTAATCAACAAGATCAACTCCACCATTGCCAACACCATCCCCCTCTGGCGTCAGCAACTGGCACAGACAGTGACCATCTGGCGTTCTTCAGAAGCAGCCCAGACGATTCAGGATGCCACGGACCTCACCAATGACCTGTTGGCTGCCAATGCGGAAAACCTGAAACAGGCCAATCGCAAGGTGCGTGAACAGCTGGAACGCGGTGTGTTTGACATTGAAGTGGTGAAAGAAGCCAACCAGAAACTGATTGAGACTATTGAAGACAGTTTGCGCATTTCAGAAGAAGGCAAACAACGGCGTGAGAAAGCGGTGGCCGAACTGGCTCAGGCAGAAAGCGAACTCAAGCAGGCGTTGAAGCGGGCCAAATCATTGCCAAAAAGCGAGGGCGTTCAGAACACCGATGAAAAGAACGAAGGTGAATAACGGCTAAAGAAAGTTCCACAAAAAAGGCACCTTAACGGTGCCTCAGGTTGCTGACAAACCCCGGTATTTTTGCCGGGGTTTGTTATTTCAGGCGTTTGCAGGAGTAGGTGTAGCTGGTTGCCTGGAAATGGTGACTGGGTGATAAAG
>WGBZ01000335.1 GCA_015494035.1 Lysobacterales bacterium
ATGGACGATTTTACGCCGCAAGATGCCGTGTCACGATTCGATCAGAGGTTTCTTAAAAGAAGACCAGAAATAGCACAAGGCCCGGAGCAAGTCAAACCGGAAAGCCCCATACCTGGCTGCTCCGGTCAGACGGCTGGTCTGGAAAGCCAGCCCATAAAAAAGCCACCGGTAACGGATAACCGGTGGCTTTTCTGGTGTGGCCCGTTTCGGGCCGGGCAAGTGAGCGGGGCAAAACCCCGCCCGTGACAGGTGCGCTTTAAGGAAGCTCTGATTGAATCTGGACGAAGGAGATTGTGCCTGAAATGTTCGAGAACAAGGCGAAGTTCGCAGCCAATAGCGGGCTATTCGCAAAGACTTCAACGCAGTTATCGGACATTTCAGGTATGAGAAACGAGTTCACGATTTGATCAGAGCTTCCTTAGTACACGTCTTCGAGGGTGTTGTAGACGTTGAATTTACCGGTGGGAGTCACCAGCCGGTCGTCCTTGATGACGTGCTTGAGTTTCAGTGTCTTGTCATCAACCACAACAATGGCAGATTTCTCCTTCTTGCCGTTCCAGACGGAGAACCAAACCTCGTCACCGGCTTTGTTGAACTCCGGTTGCACCACGCGTTTTGGCCCTTCGCCCAGATCCGCCCATTTGGCAATGGGCAAGACGGTGTAGCCTTTGTCGAGGTTTTTAATGTCGAACACGGCCACGCTTTGGGAAACAGCCGGATCCGGATTCAGAGGGGAATCCACATACAGGTGGTGAGACTTGGGATGGGACTTGACGAATAGCGAACCGCCGCCCTGACCTTTCAGCACCCGCACCACCTTCCAGGCATTTTTCTTGTGTTTCTTGGGATCGGTGCCAATAAAGGTGATCTTGTTATTGCCCAAGGCTGAAGTGACCCAGACCGGCCCATACTCGGGGTCGATGATGTTGGCGCCACGACCGGGGTGAGGAATCTTGTCCACGTCTATCAGGGCTTCCAGCTTGCGCTCCTTGGAATCCACCACCGCGATCTTATTGGACTTGTTGGCGGCAGTCAGGAAATAACGCTTGGTGCGATCCCAGCCACCGTCATGCAGGTAACGGGCCGCATCGATGGTGGTCACGCTCAGGTTGTTGATGTCGCTGTAGTCAACCAGCTTGATTTTGCCGGTTTCCTTGACGTTGACAATAAAGTCCGGGTGCTCGTGAGACGCCACAATGGCGGCCACACGGGGCTCCGGATGGTATTCCTGGGTGTCAACTGTCATGCCCCGGGTAGACACGATTTTCAGTGGTTCCAGGGTGTCGCCATCCATCAGCGTGTACTGCGGTGGCCAGTAGGAACCGGCAATTGCATACTTGTCTTCATAACCAGGATACTTGGAGGTTTCCACAGAACGGGCTTCCAGGCCTACCTTGATTTCGGCCACCACCTGCGGCGGGTCCATCCACAGGTCGATCATATCGATTTTGGCATCGCGGCCAATCACGTAAATGTAACGACCCGAAGCGGAAACCCGAGAAATATGCACCGCATACCCGGTGGGCAGGACAGACACAATTTCCTTGGTGTCGCCATCAATAATGGCCACTTTACCGGCATCACGCAAGGTCACGGAGAAGAAGTTTTCGATATTGCGTTTGTGCATTTTCTTCTTCGGCCGGTCTTCCGGCTTGACCATGACCTTCCAGCTGCCTTTCATTTTGGCCATGCCCCACTCGGGCGGAACCGGTGGTTCATGTTGCAGGAAGCGCGCCAGGATATCAATTTCTTCCGGTGTCAGATCGCCGGAGGTGCCCCAGTTGGGCATACCGGCGGGGGAACCGTAAGTGATCATGGTTTTCAGGTAATCGGTGCCTTTCTTGCGGGTGATATCGGGGGTCAAGGGCTTGCCGGTGGCACCCTTACGCAACACACCATGGCAACCGGCGCAGCGTTCGAAGTAGATTTTTGTAGCTATTTTTGACTCGGCCACGGTCAACGGTGGGCCATCGGATGAAATCAGCTGTGTGGCTTCATCAGGATTGATGCCAGAAGGCGCGCCTTCATAGCTCACTTCAACCCCGGCTTTGGTCGGGTGTTCTGCCTTGGCGCCGGCTGGAACCGCCACTTTATTTTTACGCGCCGCCGCCACCTCTTCGGGGGTAACCACGAAACCTTTATTACCCCAGCTGTTGGCCACGTAGGTCAATACATTGGCCACTTCTTCATTCTTGAGGTAGGAAAAGTTGGGCATGGTGGCATTGAGCTGCTTGCCGTTGACAGTGATTTTGCCCGTCAGCCCACCGGTCACAATGCCGATGGCGCGGTGTTTGTCTGCCAGTAAAAAATCGGAACCAGCCAGGGGAGGAAAGGCGCCGGGCATGCCTTTACCGTCGGCCTGATGGCAGGCGACACAATAAGTCTCAAACACAGTCTTGCCGGCAGCCATCACGTGCGGATCCACCTGGCCTGATTTCATTTCGGCTTTATGGGCGGCCATGGGATCAACGGCCTGAGCCGCGCCCATGCCCGCCAGCATGGCGGCAATGACAGCGGTTGTTCTGAGGGTTTTCATGGTTTTCTCCTGATTTATAGCGGCCGAAAATGATTTCGGCAATGTTGGACGGATACGCCCGGTAGTCCGGGCATGACCGATAAGCGTATTATCGGCAATGCCCCGAATTCCGGCCTTGACCTGCATCAAGTGGGTTTTGACACGCTGGGTCAGAACTGCCAGGAAAGTGACGCCGACCAGGTACGGCCGGGTTGTGTCAGGGCGTTTATGATGGCGTCATTGGCATCAAAATTCCGCACCTGCTGCCAGTCCCAGTATTTCTTGTCAAACACGTTGTAAACACCCAGTCGGGCTTCGCCTTCGTGACCGGAAGACCCGTGCCACTGGTAGCCGGCAAACAGGTCAAGCACACCATAGCCGGCTGGCTTGAAAAGAGTTTCGCGGGTTTCATCCACGCGATCCTTGGCCTGACTCACGGTCAGGTAGGCATCGGCAAACCAGTTGCGGTTATTCGATTGCCAATGGCCACTGAACACGCCCTTGGCCGGTGACACGCTATTGAGTGGCTGGTGCTTACTCTGGTTGTCACCCCGTGACCAGGCCAGCTTGGCGTCAAAGGCCCATTGTGGCGACACTTGCCAGTGATGATCCAGCTCGGCCCCGTAAATGCGCGCCTGATGGATGTTGATGGACTGAAACAGTAGCGTGCCGGTTTCCGGATCGACCCCCAAACGCGCCTTGGTTTCGATAAAGTCCTTGTATTTGGTGTAAAAGAGGCTGAACTCCAGCCGTCGGGTCTCGCTGAAATGACGCAAGCCCAGCTCCAGGCCGTTGGAAATTTCCGACTTGAGGTCGGGGTTGGGCAAGGCCCGCAGGTGAAACAGCGGAATGTTCAGGCCGATGTTAACGTCATCAAAAGGTGGCGCCCGAAAACCGCGTGCGTACTGCGCGTATAACCGGGTGCTGTCGTTAAGCGCATACAGGACACCCAATTTGGGCGAGAAGTCCGATTCGGTGATGGACACCACCTCCGTATCCAGTCCGTTGGCATCAAACAGGGCATCACGATCCGGGTTCAGGTGATAATAGTCCAGACGCAGCGCCGGAATAAACGTCCACGGGCTGTCAACCACGCGAATTTCATCCAGCACAAACAGGCCTGCTTCGGTGACACTGGAATTAGGAAAGTCACGGCGTGGGAAGGTCTCGCCCAGTATGCTGTTTGTGACATCGCCGGTGATCAGGTTGGTCTGGCTGGCATTGCGCAATTCTTCCACTGCGTTGTGCTCCAGTTCCAGCCCGGCAATCAGGCTGTGAGCCAGCTGTCCGGTGTTCCAGTTTTTGTTGGCGTTCAGCTCCAGACCGCTGCGTTGCTGCTGGTATTCAAAGCGGCGGTACTGGGCCAGAGGCGTGCCGTGTCGCGAGCGGCGTTTTTCGTGCGTATTCTGGGCAAAATCCGTGTCGGCATAAAACAGCCGCAGCAGGCCATCGTCAAACCAGCCACTGAGGGCAAATTCGTGCTCCAGCGAAAACTGGGCGTGAGAATTTTCGTCATCGCCTCTCAGCTCGCTGGTGCGACGAAAGCGACCCTGACCGATAAAGGAATTGATCTGGCTCTGACTGTCACGCTGGCTGGCCAGGAACTCGAAACGCCAGACACCGCCGATGTCGTTGCTGTGGGTGAACTTGCCAAACAGGCTTTGCTGGTCCCAGTCGGCAAAATCCCGATTCAGGCTGACCGAATCATGCACCACGCGGGCCTTGCCATCTCGCTGACTGAAGGCCAGCAAGCCGTCCACCGCGTTTCCACGCCAGGCCGTCATGCCGGTGAATGCACGCCCATGGGTGCGGCCATCGTAAGCAGTGCGTATTTTGTAGTAAGGCTGACTGTCGCTGGCGAGGTCTTCGGGATTCCAGGTGTGAATCGCCAACACGCCGCCAATGGCATCACTGCCATAAAGGGTGGAGGCCGGGCCTTTGAGAATTTCTACCCGGCGAATCAGATCCACCTCGGGCAGGAAAGCGGTCGCATGGGCGTAGGAACCCAGGGAAAACTGTTGATTGGCCGGCACGCCATCCACTTCAATGGCCACTCGGTTTTTGCCAATGCCACGCACGTTGATCCCGGCCGGGCCAAAGCGGGTGCCGCCGCCCTCGGTAAACACGCCACTTTCATACTGCAGGGCATCGAACAGGCTTTCACTCAGGGTGCGCTGCAAGTCATCACTGGAAATCACGTCCACTGCCGCGGCCACATCCAGCACGGGCCGTTGCTGTTTTGTCGCCACCCCAATGACCACCGTGGGTGGCAGGGCAATGGCGGTGTTGTCAGCCAGTCGCTGGCTGTTGTCCGTCAACATATCGACAACGACGGGCTGCTGTTGCGTGGTCGCTTGTGTGGGCTTATCCCGGTTTGTTTGGGCCGGGGCGAGCCCAGCCAGGGCCAACGCTGCCGCGCCCAGGCCCAGCCACAGGGGTTCAGTCTTCATGGGTTGTTCTCCGCTTTTGAACAAAATAACCGGCCCGGACTCGGGCCATTCATGGTGTTTGTCAGTTTATGTCTGACAGGCGGAAGTGTAGGCAATACGGCCAGGCCATGCCTTGATGCACGTCAATGCAACGGCCAACGCTTTGGCTGTTCACCCCAATCGCAGAAGAAATGGCCACTTGAGAATTTAGCGGGGTCAGCCAGTGAACCAGTCAGTGGAAAACCACACAGGCACAAAAACAGTTTGTCAGTTAAAAGGGGTGCAGAAACAGAAAATGGTGCCCGGGGCCGGAATCGAACCGGCACGGTGTTGCCACCGAGGGATTTTAAGTCCCTTGCGTCTACCAATTTCGCCACCCGGGCGGGTGGTTTAGGGAACCTCTGGTCGAATCGTGACACGGCATCTTGCGGCGTAAAATCGTCCATTTCTGCGTTGCAAACCTTCACAATAGCCTTGCTATTG
>WGBZ01000336.1 GCA_015494035.1 Lysobacterales bacterium
GGCGCCGGCGCTAACCCATTGGCCCGTCCGCCCAGGGGCGAAAGCGGGCAGACCAAGAGAACACACCACCATGGCTGAAAACCTGCTGATCGTCGAGTCACCCGCCAAATCAAAAACCATCGAGAAATACCTCGGCAAGAACCACAAGGTCTTGGCCTCCTATGGCCACGTCCGGGATCTGGTGCCAAAGAACGGCGCCGTGGACCCGGAACACGATTTCGCCATGAAATACCAGGAAGTGGAGCGCAACAAGCGCCACATCGACGCCATCGTGCGGGAAGCCAAAAAAGCCGATAACATTTACCTGGCCACTGACCTTGATCGCGAAGGGGAAGCCATTTCCTGGCACGTGGCCGAGATATTGAAAGAAAAAGGCGTGCTGGATGACAGCAAAAACGTCTACAGGGTGGTTTTTAACGAGATTACCCCTTCGGCCATCAAGGATGCGGTGGCCAACCCCCGTGACCTGTCCCAGAATCTGGTGGATGCCCAGCAGGCACGTCGGGCACTGGATTACCTGGTGGGCTTTAACCTTTCTCCGCTGCTGTGGAAAAAAGTCCGGCGCGGTCTGTCCGCTGGCCGCGTGCAAAGCCCGGCCTTGCACATGATTGTCAAGCGCGAAGAAGAAATTGATGCCTTCGAACCGCAAGAATACTGGAGCGTCACGGCCGAGCTACAAAAACAGGCCGACGCATTTACCGCCCGCCTGGTTCAGTACCAGGGCAAAAAACTCAAGAAATTCGACCTCAACAACGCCGAGCAGGTCAACCAGGTACTGGCCGAACTGAAACAGCAGGCTGGCAAGGAGCTGGCAGTCAGCGACGTGCAGGAAAAACTGCGCCAACGCCGCCCGGCACCGCCGTTCATTACCTCTACCCTGCAACAGGAAGCCGCGCGCAAGCTGGGTTTTTCCACCCGCAAAACCATGCAGATTGCCCAGCAATTGTATGAAGGCGTCAATGTTCGCGGCCAGCATCAGGGCCTGATCACCTACATGCGTACCGACTCGGTACACCTGGCCCAGGACGCGCTACGTGAGATTCGCGAAACCATCGCGAAAAAATTCGGCCCGGAACTGGTGCCGGAAAAACCCAATTTCTACAAGAGCAAGGCCAAAAATGCCCAGGAGGCTCACGAAGCCATTCGTCCCGTTCAGGCACGCCTGGCACCGGGGGAAATCCGTTCCGAACTGGACAACGACCAGTATCGCCTTTATCAACTGGTCTGGAAACGCGCCCTGGCCTCGCAAATGGTTCCGGCCCAGATTGCCACGGTGACGGCCAATTTCAATTTTGGCAACGATCACCAGCTGCGTTCCACCGGTTCCACGGTGGTCAAAAAAGGCTTTCTGACCGTTTATGAAGAAGGCGTTGACGACCGGAAAAAAGAAGACGAAGAACGCCTGCCGCCCTTGCAAGTCGGTGAAAAAGTTGCTGTCAGGGACATCACCGGCAAGCAACACTTTACCGAACCCCCACCCCGCTACACCGAAGCCTCGCTGGTCAAGGCCCTGGAAGAGTACGGTATCGGCCGGCCTTCCACCTATGCCAGTATCATCAGCACGTTGCTGAACCGGGAATACGTGGAGCTGGATCGCAAGCGCTTTGTACCCACCGACATTGGCAAAGTCGTTGCACGTTTTCTTGATCAGCATTTCGATCCATATGTGGACTACGAATTTACTGCACGCCTGGAAGACGAACTGGATGCCGTGGCACGCGGTGAAAAACCCTGGAAACCCCTGCTCAAGGAGTTCTGGGAACCGTTCATCAAGCGCATACACGAAAAGGAAGAGAGTGTCTCCAGCGAAGAGGCCCGTTACAAGCGTGAATTGGGCACCGACCCGGCCACCGGCAAGCCCATCACGGCACGCATTGGCAAATATGGCTCCTTTGTCCAGATCGGCTCGCGTGAAGACGAGGAAAAGCCCCGCTTTGCCGGCCTGCGCCCGGGCCAGAAGCTCGACACCATCACCCTGGAAGAAGCCCTGGAGCTTTTCAAGTTGCCACGGGACCTCGGCGAAACCCCCGAAGGCGAGCCCCTGTCGGTGAATATCGGTCGTTTTGGGCCGTATGTGCGCTACGGCAACAAATTTGTTTCCATCAAGGATGACGACCCGTACACCATCACGCGGGAAAAAGCCTTGCAGCTGGTGGCCGAGAAGAAAATCGCCGATGCCAACAAAATCATCAAGACCTTTGAGGATGGTATCCAGATTCTCAATGGCCGCTGGGGCCCCTATGTCACCGATGGAGAAAAGAACGCCCGCATTGGCAAGGACGTGGATGCCAAGAGCCTGAGCCATGAAGACTGCGTTGAGCTGCTGGCCAAGGCGCCGGTAAAAAAGAAACGTGGCACTCGCAAGACCACCAGCAAGAAAACCACCAAAAAGGCCAGCGCCAAGACCGGCAAGAAGACCACCAAAAAAACCGCAGCCAGCAAAAAGGCCGCAAGCAAAAAAACCAGCAGAAAAAAAAGCACAACCGCCAAAGCCAGCTAATGGTGCTCATCACCTGGCCTGGCAGAAAGCGGGGTTGAAACCATGATGTCTTCTTCCCAACCCGCGCAGGTAACCCTGGAACAGGCCGCGCGGATCCTGCGTGCTGGCGGTATCGTGGCCTATCCCACCGAGGGCGTTTTCGGACTGGGTTGTGACCCTTTCAACCGCGAGGCCATTGCCCGGCTGTTGCGCCTGAAGCACAGACCCGTGGAAAAGGGGCTGATCCTGATTGCCGCTGGCATCAATGACCTGTTACCAATGATTTCTCCCCCTGTCACACCGGCTATGATGGCGGCTTTCAACCAGTGGCCAGCGGCCAGAACCGTGCTGTTCCCCGCCGCTGACGGGCTGCCTGAATGGATACGTGGCGCACACGACACCGTGGCCTTACGCGTGCCGGCTCACCCGCTGGCCTGTAAGCTATGCCGCTGTTTTGGCGGGCCATTGGTTTCCACCAGCGCCAACCCACCCGGACAACTGGCGGCAGTCGATGGTGAAACCGTGTGCCACTATTTTGGTGATAAAATCGACGCCATTATTCCCGGTCAGGTACTGATGCCGGGTCAAACCAGCCGGATTGTTGACCTGAGTGGCAACACCATCAGGCCGTAACCCTCCCTGTTCTTTTTCACATCAGGAAACCCATGAACGCTGAACAATTCCAACAGGTCAATCAGTGGTTAAAAACCCTGCAAGACAACATCTGTCAGCAACTGGCCGATACCGACGGGCAAAAGTCGTTTAGCGAGGATGCCTGGCAGCGCGAGCCTGGCGGCACTGGCCTCAGTGGTGGCGGTGGCCGCACACGGGTACTCAGCCAGGGCGGTGTGTTTGAGCAGGCCGGTGTCAATTATTCCCATGTGCTGGGTGACCGCATGCCCCCTTCAGCCACCGCCGCGCGTCCGCAATTGGCCGGACAGGGCTTTGAAGCCGCGGGCGTTTCCCTGGTGGTGCACCCCAACAACCCCTATGTGCCCACCTCTCACGCTAACGTCAGGGTGTTTCGCACCACAGGAGAAAAACCCGTGTGGTGGTTTGGTGGTGGTTTTGACCTGACTCCCTATTACCCGTTTGATGAAGACATTCTGCACTGGCACGAAACAGCCAAAGCGGCCTGCGAGCCGTTCGGCAAGGACGTCTATCCGCGCTTCAAAGCCTGGTGTGATGACTATTTCTTTCTCAAGCACCGCAATGAAACTCGCGGCGTGGGCGGCCTGTTTTTTGATGACCTGAACGAATGGGGTTTTGATACCAGTTTCGCCTTTTTGCAGGCCATCGGTAACGCCTACTGTAAGGCTTACATTCCGATTGTAAAGAAAAGACAACAGTATCAATACGGCGAACGGCAACGATTCTGGCAAAAATACCGTCGCGGCCGCTATGTGGAATTTAACCTGGTGTATGACCGTGGCACCCTGTTTGGTCTGCAGTCTGGTGGTCGCACGGAATCCATTCTTATGTCCTTGCCACCAGAAGTCAGTTTCCGCTATAACCACCAGCCAGAACCCGGCAGCGAAGAAGCCCGCTTGCTGAACTACCTGAAACCCAGAGACTGGTTGCAGGAACTGCGTTGATCCGGCGCGAATCCAAAAGCCGTTTTTACTCCCTGCTAACCGCGCTGTTGACGCCTGTGGTGTTGGCCCGACTGGCCCTGCGCGGGTTGAAGTCCCCAGCCTACTTTCGCCGCTGGCGTGAGCGTTTTGGGCTGTTTCCCGCCCCGGATTTGCGCCAAACCATTTGGGTGCATGCCGTATCGGTGGGCGAGGTCAATGCCGCCATCCCCCTGATTCGCGCCCTGATGGAAACCTATCGCGATAGCGACTTTGTGGTCACCACAATCACTCCCACCGGCTCTGACCGCGTGCAGCAGGTTTTTGGCAACCAGGTGTTTCACGTCTACCTGCCATATGATCTACCGGGTGCCGTGAAGCGGTTTCTGCGCAAGATCAAGCCGCGCCTGGCAGTGATCATGGAAACGGAAATCTGGCCCAATCTGTTTCGTTTCAGCCATAAGCAGGGCATTCCGGTGGTGGTTGCCAACGCGCGTTTGTCCGAAATGTCGCTCAAGGGGTATAAATGGGTACAGACCCTGGCTGCCATGGCCTTTAACAACGCACGTCACGTGGCCGCCCAGACCACCACAGACGCCAATCGGATGCTACGCCTGGGCTGTACGCCGGAAAAAATCTACGTGGTGGGCTCGCTCAAGTTCGATATCCAGATTGACGAGGCCATCCGCGAAACTGGCCGTGAGTATCGGCAGAAGCTGGGGCCTAATCGCCGCATCTGGATCGCCGCCAGTACCCACCCGGATGACGAAAAGGAAGTATTACAAGCCTATGTCGACTTAAAAAAAGAGTTTCCGGACCTGTTACTGGTGCTGGTGCCCAGACATCCCGAACGCTTTGCCCAGGCCGCGCAAAACTGTCGCGCGCTGGGTTTGAATACTCAGCTACGCAGCGAACAGGGCTTTTGCGATGACCAGGCTGACGTGTTTGTGGTGGACACCATGGGCGAACTGCTGCCTTTCTATGCCGCGGCCGACTGGGCCTTTGTGGGCGGCAGTATTGCCAATGTAGGCGGGCACAACGTGCTGGAAGCTGCTGTGTTCAAACTGCCGGTGCTGGTGGGCCCGAACACACATAATTTTGCTGAAATCAATGAAATCCTGTCAGCCTGTGGCGGCTCCGTCACGGTCAGGAATGCACAGGAAATCGCAGAGGAAATCCGCGCCCTCATCCACAACCCCGAACGTCGCCAGCGTATGGGTGAGGCGGCCTACCGTATGGTGCAGGAAAATCGTGGTGCGGTGGATTTGACCATGAAGCTGATCGCCAACGCAGTGGACAACGTGCCATTGCCCGAGGCCCTGAAAAAACGCCAGTTTCAGCCCCAAGACTGACTGCCCGGCGGTCACTCCTGAAGAAAAGCCTTTATCTGTTCTGCCACGGCAATGGCCCGGGTCAGGTGCAGGTGGTGGCCCCCGGACAGGCGCGAGACACTGGCTGGCGCCAGTGCGCGCAAGCGCTGGGAAGCGGTCTGGTAAT
The DNA here is from genome assembly GCA_015494035.1 of Lysobacterales bacterium. Taxonomy (GTDB): domain Bacteria; phylum Pseudomonadota; class Gammaproteobacteria; order Xanthomonadales; family Marinicellaceae; genus S144-45. The sequence continues at coordinate 5,548 of WGBZ01000336.1, forward strand.
TCAGCGCTTCGGTGACAGGCTCGGCCAAAAGCACCTGCGTGGGCACCTTGGTCGCTTGCAGTATTTCCTGAATTTGCGCTTCGGCCAGACGAAACAGGGATGGCAAGCGCAGGCGCTTATCGGTGCGCCAGTGATACTGCGCTTTGTCGTCGTCGGTTTCCCGCTTGGCCAGGCCGCGTTCCACCAGTGGTCGCAAGCACGCTACTGGCATAGGGGTGGCCTGTTGGCGCGCGGCAATGGCCGCTTCCACCGAGGGGTAAAAGCGCCGGTGTTCAAGCGTATGCGCCTGCCATTTGCGCACCGCCTTTTGTAACTCGGCCGCTGCCTGCCCGGGTTGCCATGGCGGGATCGGACCAAGGTTTTCGATCATAATCAGCCGCTCGGTGCGTTCAGTCTCGGCCACGCTGTAGAGCTGCGCGATGGCCGCTCCCAGCGAATGCCCCAGCAGCACGGCTTTGTCCCAACCCAGCTGATCCAGGATTTCCGGTACCTCCAGCACGTAGTCAAAAAACGCATAAATATGTCCCGGGGCACGGTGATCGGAATGGCCGTGGCCGGGAAAGTCCATGGCCAGCACTTCACAATCGGTCAACAAGGGCGCCAACGCGCTGAAGCTGGCGGCATTGTCCAGCCAGCCATGCAGAGCCAGCACCTTGCGAGGTGCGCCGGGGTTCCAATGCAAGCCGGTAACGGTGCCATAACGGCAGGAAAAGCGGCGTTCTTCGGGGCCTTTTCTCATACTATTTGGCGTGTTATTGCCGGCTGGGGAGGTTCTGGGCCACAAGCTGCTCATACAGCAGCACCTGCGCTTCGCGGTCATTCAAGGCCGGGATGTAGGAAAAACGCTGCCCACCGGCCTGCAAAAAGGTGTCCCGGTATTGCATGTCGATTTCCTCCAGCGTTTCCAGCCCGTCGGTGGAAAACCCCGGGCACAGCACATCCACGTGGGACACGCCATCCTTGGCCCAGTCGGTCAAAACCGCATCTGTTTTTGGTTCCAGCCATTGCCGGGGGCCAAACTGCGATTGCCAGGCCAGTTGCCACTGGTTTTCGGTCAAACCCAACCGCTCGGCCAGTGCTTTGGCCGTGGCTTGACAGCGATCCGCATACGGGTCGCCAGCGTCGATGTATTCCTGAGGCAAGCCGTGAAAGCTCAGCAGCAGCTTCTGACCGCGACCATGCTGTTGCCAGTGTTTGTGCACCGAATCCGCCAGTGCCTTGATGTAGAAAGGGTGTGTGGCGTAGTCTTGTACATAGCGAATGGCCGGACGCGGCCGATCTGGATTGGCGGAAAAGTAGGCGTCTATCTGGTCGCGAATGGGGTCAAAGGTGGTGCGGGAATACTGTGGATACATGGCCATCACCAGCAGTTCATCACCGGTTTTCCAGTCGGTTTCGGCCAAACGCTGCTGCAATGACGGTTGACCATAAACCATGGCGTGGTCAAACTGGTGATCGGGATGACGCGCCGCCAGCTTTTCGGTCAGTCGGCGCGTGTACACAGCCAGCGGCGCGCCTTCTGGCAGCCAAATCTGTCGGTACTTTTCCGCCACTTTTCCCGATCTTAGCGGCAAGATAACGGTATTTAGCAACACGCTCCATAAAAGCCCGGTGTTTTTTATCACCCGTGGGTCACTGAGAAAGCGTTTCAGGTACCGTTTCACCGCGGTTTTTTCCGGCCGTTCGGGCGATCCAAGGTTCACCAGCCAAACCCGTTGCTGGCCTTTTTTATCTGCTTTTTTATCTTTTGCTTTTAACACGCCATGGTTCCTGTGGGGGTGGGGCTCATGCGCCGCTGCCCTGCTGCCATAACACGCCCAGGATGGCCAGACCCAGAACAATGCGGTAAATGGCAAACACTGCCAGTGGGGTTTTCTGCAGGAAACGCAGAAACCAGCCTATGGTGGCCATGGCCGTGACAAAACTCACCCCTGTCACCAGCAGCAACAAGGCATAAGAAAATTCCGCCGGTTGACGAATGACTTTGAGGCTGCCATAGGCGGTTACCAGCATCAAGGCGGGGATGGCCAAAAGAAAGGAGCCGCGGGCGGCGGTTTGTTTGTCCAGGCCCATCAGCAGACCGCCGGTGAGCGTGACACCCGAACGCGAGGCACCGGGGATCAAAGCCAGCACCTGCCAGATGCCCATTTTGATCAGGTGCCCGGGTTTCAGCTGTTTTTCCCGCGCCTGATGCAGCAACTCGGCCACCCACAGCAATAGCCCAAAAGCGATGCTGCTTAAAGCGATGACCCAGGCTGATCGCAACTGCGTTTCAATCAGGTCGTGAAACAACAGACCAAACACGGCCAGGGGTAGTGTGGCCACAACCAGAGCGGCGGCCAGCGCGCGGTTTTCTCCGCTCAGCATGGCCAGCAGATCCTGTCGGAAATACCAGATCACAGCCAACAGGGTGCCAAAATGCGCCGCAATGTCCACGACCACGCCCTGATCCGGCCAGCCTGTGAGCCATGACAACAGAATCAGGTGGGCCGAGGAAGACACGGGCAGAAACTCGGTCACGCCCTGTAATAGGGCCAAAACCAAAGCCTGCAACCAGCTAATGTCCGCCACCACTGGGGAAACCATGTTCAGTCGCCTTTAGCCGCTGGCTCGTTATCACCAGACTGGCCCGCAGGCCCGGCTGTTTTTTTGCCTTCCGCGTTATCACCCAGGTGTTTGGCGTAACTTTTCCAATGCCCTTCTTCAAAACGGCTGGTTCGCCACCAGGGTACATCGCGCAGCACCGGCTTCTCCAATGGCTTGTTGAAAATGCTTTGCAGGTGCTTGAGCGTGGCCTCATCACCCGCCAGCCATTTGTCAGTATTGACCTGTTCAACATTCAGGCCCATGCCGATCAGCTGATTGACGGTGCGCGTCCAGTCCTTCGCTTCGATAGGTTCTGCACCAAAGGCATGTTGATGCAACCAGATATCAGGGGAGTTCCGTTGCAGCACCACCACCCTGGCCTCGGGAAAAAAGCGCTTGATGAGCTTGGCCTGATGGGGGTTAAGAAACATGAAATCCACCACGTCACGATCTTCACCACCCAACCACGGCTTGATGTGATCCCAGTAAACGGTGCGCTCGTTGGTGATGGTTTCCTTGCCCAAGGCATCCAGATCCGCGGTTTTCTGCAGGGCGTAAAAGATATCAGGCCGCCCCAGGCCTGCCAGCCGGTCATTCAACACTTCCAGTCCTTGGGCTTTCAGCCACAGGGCAAATGTCTGGATGTCGGTGGAATCATAGCCGAGCACAAAAGTGGGAATTTTGTGATTACCTTCTCCCTCAGCCGGCCAGGACTGAATGGTTTTTACTTCTTCTTCGTCCAGCTCGGGGTATTTGGGTACCCGCCGCAAGGGCGGAACCTGGGCGAAGGTTTCCCAGGCCTGATCAAACTGTTGTTGCCGGTCTTCCAACAGGGCTTTGGATTGCAACAGGGGCGCCTTGGCCTTGTCATTAAATTTGTCAAACGGGATGGTGAGCAAAAACAGTTCCGCATCCGCCAGCTTGTCCTGGGCAAACAGGCTCCACAGTTTTAACAGCATGGCCTCGGCATGATTAGGCATCAAGCTCAGGACCTTGTCTGCGGCCGCTTCGGCGGGCTGAGGTTGACCGCTGGCCAGGTAGGAACGTGCCTGCCCCAGCAAGGCTGTCAGATAACGGGAATCGCCCTCGCTTATCTTCCCGTACGCTTCCAGGGCTTTATCTGGGCGTCCTTGATATTCGTAGGTTTCCGCCAGGGCCACCTTGGCTTCGGAATCTTCCGGTCGGCTCTCCAATGCCTGCAGCAGCCAGAACCGGGCGTCCGGCCACTGGCCCATCCTGCTCAGGGCCTGGCCCAGGGTCAGCTTGACTGAAGTGGGGGCGTTTTTCTTCACCACCTCACTCAGGTATTTGGCAGCCAGTGGGTATTGCTTTTCCACAAACGCGGTGTTGCCTAGAGCAATGAACGATTCGCGCGTTTCGGGGTACTTGCTGACAAAGTCCTTGATCTCATCCGCCGCGGCCTGCAGGTTTCCTGACCATAACTGCGACAGGGCCTTGTAATAGCGCGCCAGTGCATCGCCCGGTTCCATGGCCAGCACCTTGTCAAAATAACGCTCGGCGCCGGCCCAGTTGCGTTTTTCATACAAGCCCTTGCCGATCATTAATTTGATCGCCGTGTTATCCGGGTGTTGCTCTTCCAGTTGGGTCAGGTCTGACAAGGCCTGTTCGACCTGACCTTCTTCGATATTGATATCGTCCAGATGCAAGCGGGCTTCCAGCCCCTCCGGGTTCACATGCAATGCCTGTTTCAGGTGTTGTTTGGCCTGCTTGGTGTTACCCAGCTGATTTTCAATAAAACCGGCGCCCACCAGCGCCGCGTACAGGTTGGGGTTTTTTTCGATGGCCCGGTTGTATTCTTCCAATGCCTGCTCGAATTGCCCGGCTCTGGCCAGGATAGCCCCTTTAAGTTGATGGTAGGCTGGCGCAAATTCATTGCCTTGCAGTGCCTTGTTGACCCATTTGAGCGCCTCGTCAAGGCGGTTTTCACCCAGGTATAAGGTGGCCAGGGTATACATCAGGTCGGTGTTTTCCGGTTCATCCTGCAGCAATTCAAGGTAACCTTTTTCGGCTTCGTCAATGCGGCCTGCCTTGTGCCATTCCATGACCTGGGACAATTTGTTGGGGTTTTCTTCTGTACTCATGGTTGTTCTCGTTTGGTGTTTAAACCGGTACCGGACTGCCTCATCCCCAATCACTGGGCCATTAATCACTAGTGGGGTGTTTTGGGATAAGACGCAATCGTCTACGTGGTTTTCAAGAAGCTATTATCCGTGTTTTTGCAGTTGTCTGCTGATGTATGTTTCCACCCAGCTGTGCCCGCGCCAATCCGTGACAAAGCCGCAATGACCCCCTTGCGGCATTTTCAACAGGCGAATGTTTTCTTTTCCTTCCATCCGTTTGAAATCCTTTACAGGGATAATGGGGTCATCTTCAGCCGTGATTACATGGGTTGGGGCCTGTAACGCATTCAATACAGTCTCGGTTAATTCATAGCCCCGGTAATACTCGGTGGTCTTTTCAAACGGCGTGTGTTGCAGAACCAGTTCCTGGGTCAGCGCATCCAGCGAACGGTGTTTTTTCCAGCCTTTCCCTGTAAAAATTTCCGGGTAGTGTTGCTGCTTGCGCTGCAGGGACTTTTTCCATTTACGCAGAAAATAACGGCGATAAACCGGACTGGCCTCTATGGCCAACATGGCACTGCGGGGATCCACCACCGGAGACACGGCAAACACCTGGGCCAGTTTAATCCCTTTGTCACTGGCCACGGCGTTGACCCGTATTGCAAAATTTCCACCCAGGGAAAAACCGGCCAGAAATAAATGCCGAGGCTGGTATTTGTCTTGCAGCGTTCTCACGGCATCAGCCACTTCGTCCAGCCGGCAGGAATGAAACAGTCCCCGGTTCAGGTGGTGCGTGTTGCCGTGATCGCGAAAATTCAAGCGGGCAATGCTGATTCCCTGGCGATAAAGGGTGTCAGCCAGCAGCTGGATGTAGGTGGACTCTGAACGCCCTTCCCAGCCATGCAACAAAACCACCAGTTGCTTTGGGACGCAATCCTCTTCTGCCGCGGCATAGCGGCACAAGAGTCTGGCATCAGGCGTTTGCAACACGATGTCCTCGCTTTTTACCTGCACCGGGTTGCTGTGCCGCAGTCGACGTAAACGCCAGGATGAACTGGCCAGCACGCTTTGTACGTGCGGATTGTCAAGAACACGTTTCATGCTGGCCAATAGTGGTCTTTGATCAGTTGCTGCTCAATGGCTTGCTGGGCACGTTGTGCCAGGTGACGGGTTTCAGGCCGTTGGCCATCAATGGTGTTGGTAGTCAATGGCGGTAACC